>JAIORS010000068.1 GCA_021108005.1 Candidatus Aegiribacteria sp. | reverse complement strand
TCCGGTGGGATTTCTCCTTCCACTTCTCCCATTACCCACCAGTCACCCGGTTCCAGAAGAACCGAAGCTTCCAATTCCTCGATAATGATAAGTGGGTTTCCGCCATCGCCCCAGAACACGCCTTCGAACTCGTAGTTAGCCTGAAGCTCGGAAAATGTTGAAGCGGTTCCTATTCCTTTGTCCGTTACGAAGCGTTCTGAGTTCACTCTGATCCTGAAAACGGCTGCATCCTCTCCATCGAGTTCCAGAACCAGAGCTTCCGATGTTTCCCGGGGAAGCGTAATCCTAATTACAGGCGCAGGCGTGCCTTCAAGCATTATATCTGCTTCTTCGAATTCGATATCTTCGTAGGCCTGTGCGATATTCTCGATTGCTTCACTGCTCATCCCCACCTCAAAGAGCCCTGCGTGACCATTCTCAATAAGGAATAATTCCTCATCGCTTGCGACTGCTTCAGCCGGAAGATGGTCTGCTTTGTTGTCATCTGCGCCGGGCTGGGAAGCAGATTCTCCCGGCTCATCGATCGCGTTTACCGGTTCAATCGCGCTCTCAACCGGAACGGTATCCAATTCGGACGCAACCTCAGCTACAGATTCCTGTTCGGCGTCTGAACTGTCAGCGCCGCATGACAGAATTAGAAGCGAAAACAGGGCGATCAATACTGCTGCAGTGTACTTCATAAGTATCAGGATTCCCCTATCTTTGTTACCAGTTATACATTCTTGTAATAAAAACATCTGAGAACTTAATATAACCATACCAGCTAATCCACGCTTCCATTAGTTTTTCCATATATACCTGGAGCCGAGTATCAATCGCCCGATATTCAGATCACAGATTTCCGTAAAGAGACTTGCAACTCGATGATGATGAAAAGACTGTTCACTTGTTTCTTTTTGACATGATGGGAAGTGATTTGAAAGTTTCGCGAGAATTGTTTGAAAAGAAACTGGAAAAAGCAAAACGGCAGAGTGATTCAATATTTCTAGTGAGGTTTACGTATCGTTTTATTATTTGCAAGTGTCGCAAGTGACGTCCGACCCCGAAAGGAAAGTGAATGTTTCTATTGAGGTTTACGTATCGTTTTACTAATTGCAAGTGCCGCAAGTGGCGTCCGACCCCGAAAGGATTCGGTCTTCTCCAGCCATCCTGCCGCACCAAGTTCACCGAATATCTTATTAGCTTTGTCGAAGCTCTTTCCGGCATTGGTCACATCACCTGATTCGTAGAACATCGAACCATGATAGTAGAAAACCTGACCGAGCTGGAATTTGTTTTTTGTACTGATAAAAACATTCTCTGATTCACTGAAAGATGTTTCAGCTTCTTTCCACTTTTTCTTCTTCGTATAGATCCTGCCGGAACAGTGATGTATATGAGCATCTATTTCCTTTGAGGCCAATTCATCCTGAACAGATACGGTCTGCCGCAGATTCTCTTCCGCACCGGTCAGATCACCTTTTTCCAGATTGAGTGAAGTAAAACCAAGATATATGTAAGCCATGAGCATCTTCGATTCAATTTCTTCTGCAATCACAAGAGCACTACGGTAGTATTTCTCACCTTCAGCGTAAATACCCTGCTGTACGAGAATATCTCCTATACTCAGGAGACTCGCAGCTTCTCCTTCGCGATCACCGATCATTTTCTGTATCTTTACCGAACGCCTGTAGGTTTCCAGAGCCTTTGACAACTCACCAAGGTAATCATGGATAATACCAATGTTGATTAGAACAGCTGCTTCTGTTCTACTACAATCTATTTCCTCACTTATTCGAAGAGCCCGCCGGAGAGTAACCAGAGACGTGGATATATCTCCGAGGCAGCGTGAACCTATACCAATATTATTGAGCGTTATTGCCTCTCCCCTTCGATCACCCAGTTCTTCAATCAGCTTCAACGCTTTCTTAGAGAAATCCAGCGCCTTTGAATGGTCACCGATGTGATCATGAACAATGCCAATATTGTTAAGGCTTGCTGCTACACCTCGACGATCTCCGGTTTCTGTTTTGATCTCCATGGCTTTCTGAAAGCACTTCAGAGCTTCAGGATATTTTCCTTTTTGTCCATGTATAATGCCGATGCTGTTTAAATTCTTCGCCTTACCTTTAAGATCGTTAATTCCTACCTGTATACTGAGTGATCTATTGTAATAATCCAAAGCCTGCGGGAATTTACCGCGGCTCAAGTACGAAGTACCTATACAATTGAAGCATGACGCTTCTCCTTTTTTATCATTCAGCTCCCGATATACACTGAGAGCCTCGTCAGCTTTCTTTTCAGCCTCATCGTACTGAGACCTGTTCTGGCAAACGTCGCAAATTGAGAGAAGGCATTCAGCTTCCTTTATCCTGTTACCTGTCGCTCTTGCTATACCTATCGCCTTATCCAGATCTTCAAGCGCCCTTTCTATTTCTCCAGTCATTTCAAGCACATCGGCCCGGTTTCTCAAACACTCTATTTTTTTCGGTTCACCATCTTCAATCGCAACATCTTCCAGGCAATCCAGGGCTTTACTGTAGAATTCTATTGCATCCCTGTTAGCGTAAGCATCTTTCGCTCTTTCCGCGGCGATTATGCTGAATTTTATTGCTTTTACCTTATCTCCACTCAGATAATAGTGATATGATAACTCGTCCACTGCTTCTTCGATACGTTCTCCATGAATCTTCAGTAATCTGTCTCCAACCATTTGGTGGTATTGCGTCAATTTTCTTGTGTTTATCTGCTGATATATGACCTCTCTGATTACGTCCTCCGAAAAGCAGAACCGCTCTTCACCAATTTCCTTCAATAACCTCATGTCCCGTATCTCATCAATAAGATCGAAAAGATTTTCTTCATTGATTCCGGTTACTTCACTTAACAGAACAAAGTCAAACTCCCTGCCTATCACCGCAGCATACTCCAGTAATTCACAGGCCCCATGGCTGATCATGCTTACTTTCCTGTCGACAACGCCTTTTACAGAATGGGGTATAACAACCTTCACATCCTCATTGAGTAAAATTTCCCCGTTATCCCAGATGAGCGCGCCATTCAATTCCAGGGATCTCATTAATTCCTCAATGAAGAATGGATTACCGCCTGTTTCCCTGTAGATATAAGCGGTAAGCTCCTGAGATGGAGCCGTATCGACCATGAATGAAATCATCCGGGCAACATCAGCCAGCTCCAACGGTTCAAGCTCTATCAGGTCATAAAGTCTTTCCCGCTCCATCGACTGCAATAGATTATTGAACAGATCGTCCCTGGCCTCTTCAACGCGATAAATGAAAAAGAAAAAGACTGGACTTTCTTTCAATGACCTGACCATGTAGCTGAATAGTTCCAGAGAACCGTTATCGGCCCAGTGTATATTATCCAGGCATACAAAAAGAGGTGCTGTTGAAGCCTGCCGCTCAAAAAATCGTCTTACGCCCTCAAAAAGCCTGAATTTGTCAAGTATGAATGCGCTATCATCCGTCTTCACCAGTTCATCCGACAGTTCGGGTACGATTTTGACCAGCTCTATCTGAAAAGCTTGAGGAATCCCGGTAATACAACCGCTGCCTTTTTTTCTGAAAACATTACGGATAATTTCTCTGAATGGATAGTAGGGTATGGACTTTGTTGTGGCCGAGAGATTACTCTCCAAATAGGGAATTTTCTTATTACCGAAATCATTTACAATCTCGTGTACCAGTCGTGTTTTGCCTACACCGATCTCCCCGCTTATACAAACCGCTCCTCTTCCTCCATCGACTTTTTTGTTAATAGCGCTGGTGATCCTGACGATCTCTTCTTCCCGGCCAATTATCTCTCTTATCGGGGTATCTACTTTTTTGCTCTCTTTGCTGAAGGAACCAATTCTGTCTCTACCGTGCCTCTTAGCGCTGTAGAGACGTTGATCGGCAGCATTGAAAACCGACAGCCAGTTGTTACCGTCCGAAGGGTAGGATGCTATACCAATACTGTAAGTCATCTTAATCCTGGCAAATTCTCTGGAATGGCACTGATCAAGGAAACGGAGAGAAATTTTCTCTGCATTCCTGTATTCAGTATCCGGAAGTAAGCAGACAAACTCGTCGCCACCGTAGCGAAAAACAGTATCATTTTCTCTCAAAAGATCCTGAAGGAAATGAGCAAATTCGATGAGAACGGTATCCCCCATGGAATGACCGTATGTATCGTTGATGTTCTTGAAATGATCAAGATCGATAATGACTACTGACAGAGATTTGTTTTCGCGGTCCGCTTCTCGGATGTACTCAAAGGATACCATGTTCATGTATCGGCGATTACATAAACCGCTGAGAGCATCAATGTATTCATCACCTATGTCGTTCATCCGAAATACCATTGTCATTCCTTCAGAAAATTACAATCGTATTAAACTGCTATTTGAACTGTAAGTCAATAGATGTTACTATGAAAACATCACGCCTTTACTTACATCGAAGGATCCATTACCCTTCCCATGAAAACAATGGAACCGGTTTCCGTGTCCAGTATGAAGAACATGAACGGCCGGTTAAGATTCATCTCAACCGGTTGCGCAGGTATCGCAGTAAGGCCCATAATTACTGCCGTAGCTGCCGCTGCTTCCGTGCCCTCTTCGTCAACCTTAACAAAAGCCTTGTGCAGAACCTCCGAAATGAATAGGTCCGGACTTCCCGTAAAACCGCTGAAATCAGCTCCTCCTCCGAAGGCGGATTCCATTCCAAGTGTTTTAAGAATCTGGCTCAGCTGCATGCTTCGCGAAAACTCGAACCTTGGCAAGGATAGGGATACGTTACATGATGAAAGCCTTCTTCTGATCGTCTCAAGCATGTCAGCGTCGAGATCCTTTTGGAATTCCCGAATATCTCCATCGGGAAGAAGTATAAGCATGCCTGCGTTGCCCTCGGCATAATCAAGCTCAACTGCGCTGCATCCTTCGGTGGAAATGAAGTTGAAATAGTTCGTCTGGTTCATCATCGGAACATCGATCTCGGATCCGTCTATCAGCGTGAACGGAGCATCAAATGTAATGCTTTCATCAAAAGGTCTTCTCCACGAAGCCTTGAAGTAAACAGCATTAGTCAGTACGACCCTGGTATCCTCTTTCAGCACCCCGGGAGGAATTAAATCCATTATTCTATTCATGGTACTCTCAGCAACCCAGTCGTTTATTATTTCCCGCGAATGTTCGGAAGCATCAATGAAGTCAAGGTTTCTGACTGCGGCGCTGTAATACCGGGTTACTTCATCAACGTATTCATCGAGAAGGGTAAAACCATTCTGAACCCATAAACCGTTGGATATGGAAAGAGTGAAAGGATGTCCTGACTCTGCTCCCAAATAATCGGCCGAACTCAGAGTTTCGGTTAAGGAATGGAATGCCCTGTTGACTGCCTCTACGGGTAACGTAAAGTGCAGCACCAGAGCCATATCAACGGCCGTTTGTCCTCTGGCTCCATTGTAGGTCATTCCAAGTGCCGAAGATATACTGTAAGGGGAAAAAAAGATGTTATCCGATTCCTGTATATCGCATACTTTTTCATACAGATCCAGCGCGAATTCGTTATTGCCTTTGACCAGGTTCTGAACAGCATGCTCATCCGTTATCGGCTGCGCTTCAAGTAACAATGCGCTAGTCTCAGCCAGGCATCCTGAAACGGTTATGAGAAGGATAACTGTCATTGCCGATAGATTTGTTAACGCTTTCATTGTTTTCTCCGATCTGTTTGTATTTCTGATGATACCTTGTACGTTATAGAATATTCCCCTGGGAGTATTATGTCACGTCCGGGAATTCGCATCGGATGAGACACTTTTCAGAACTGTTGGATTTGCCGGGTCATCTCAGTTCACTATATTTTAATTGGGATATAAGTTATTCTTTAAAAGGGAGATGATTTTGGAACTTTTAATTGTTGCTCTACTTGCGCTTTCGCCCCCAAACGGAATAATACACCACGAAGGAAATACCGTATCCTCCGAAGAGATGATAAACATGCTTGAAAACGTTCAGGTAGTATTCATCGGGGAAAAGCACGATGACGCTCTCGCTCATGAATGGGAACTGTTCATCTGGACTAACCTTGCTTCCGATGAAAGATCCCTTGCTCTTGAGATGTTCGAGACCGATGTGCAGGAGCTGCTCGACACTTACATTGCAGGAGAACTTGGCCTTGATGAGCTTCTTGAATCGGCCAGACCCTGGAATAACTACATGGAAGCTTACCACCCCATGGTAGAACACGCTGCGCAGAATGGTCTAAATGTTGTCGCGGCCAATGTACCGCGACACTTTGCGGCAACGGTTGCAAGAAACGGATGGATGGGTCTAAGGGAAGCAGATGGTTCCGATTTCTTCGAGGAAATCAGCATCGATTCCACTAACGATTTCTACAGGCAGCAATTCCTTGGAACCATGGACGCCATAGGAGACCAGATGCAAACCATGCCCATGAACCCGGTTAACATGTACCGAGCCCAGCTCCTGAAGGATGCCGTAATGGCATCCTCGATAAAGGGAATCAGCTGTGTGTTCGTCTGCGGGAGTTTTCACAGCGATTACCGCTCCGGAATCCCCGATCAGCTGGAGCCGGGAGTATCGTATCTCACCGTCTGTATAGTGGGTGAGGATGAGTCCTGGGAAACCGGCCAGGCGGATTTCGTCATCGTCCGCGGCATATGACAATTCCTGTTGCGCTTTCCGTTCTCGCTTTCATATCAGTTCCTTCAGGGGATTTGTATGTCACGGAGTTCAATTACAACGGCGCGGGTCTTGCTTTAATAATTCCGTTTAGCAGCGGCATGCTGGCCGTTCCATGGGGCTACGGAAAGGTACTGTACCTTGAAAGTGAAAATACTGCCAGGGCTGTCCCCTGCTCGTGGGATGAATCACGGTGCTGCTCAGCCCCTTCCTCCTTCGAAGATTCAGCTGCCTTATGCATAAGACGCAGTGGTTCTGAATACATTCTGCTTTTTTCACCGGCTTCTGTCATCGAAGCTTACGGTCCTTACGAAAAAGGTGGAAAACCTGTCTTTGACAGCCTGGGAAATCTCTGGTTCACAGCCGACGGATACCTTCATGAGAATGGAATATCAACCGGCATAGAGCTTGAATCACATACTATCTCTGTTGATGCCTCAGGTGTCCGTGTCGTATTCTGCGATAGCAGTGACAGAATCTGCATTCTGAATATCGACGATGGAGTTGTGTCGGTTCTCTCCTCCGATTACAGGTTCTACAATCCTGTTTTCGTGACCTTCGAGGGATCTGATTTGATCGTATCCCCCTCCCTGGAAGGTGAGATCGTAAAAGTATCCCCTGCCGACGGAGCATGTACATCTCTTGCTGAGGGTTCTCACCCCTTCTGGTGGGAGGACAGGGAATCGTTTCTTTACAGCGTAGCTTCCGATGACGGACTCCGTATCACTTCGGGTGAAATATGGCTTGTGTCTCCGGATGGAGTAAACCAGCAAATTTCATTTACTCCCGATATTCATGAGATCCATCCGGTAGTTATTGATAGCGCCGTTTACGCAATTGACGCCACTTCCGGTACTCTTGTCGCAGTTCCGGACGAATGATGCGCTTTTTTCTTCCCCTGTTGTTTATTGCGCGGTGTATACTCGCCTGGTCCGTGTGCCTTGATCCGGGACACGGAGGCTCTGATAATGGCGCTGTTGGCATTTATTACACGGAGAAGGAAGCCAATCTTGACGTGGCCTACCTTGTCAGGTCGTATCTTGAGCAGCTGCCCGAGTGTGATATTGTTGCCATGACAAGGCTTGTTGATGAATACGTTTCACTTGCCGATAGAGTCGCATACGCCAACGCGGGTGGTTACGACAGATTCATATCCATTCATCATAACGCATTCAACGGATCAACTCAGGGTACGGAGACGTACTGCTACCAGGACGGCTTCCCGGAATCCTTCGACTTCAGGGATATAACCCATCCTTACATTCTTAATGCATTCGGTTATATCGACCGAGGCGTAAAAACAGCCGGATTTTATGTGATTAAGTACACGAATATGCCATCGATTCTGGGAGAGGCTTCGTTCCTTGACTACATCGTTCAGTGGAACGAATCCTGGAGACTTTTTACCCAGTGGCAGGATCACGAAGGAATCGAGGGCTGGGCTTACTGTGCCGGAGTATGTGAACATATGCTGTCACCGGTGACCCCCTCGTACCTCAGCAGAGTAGTGGACAACTCATACCCGCTTTTCTCAACGGAAGGTCCGGGGCAGTGGGATACCGGTTGTTTTGGTGTTCCTTTCGGCCCGGACTACGCCTGGATAACAGTCTCGGACGATATCAATACAGGACGATGGAATCCTTACATACCTGTTTCCGGCTGGTACGATATCTCTCTCTGGTGGGTATCGGGTCCAAACAGGACAACCGACGCAAAGCTCACCGTTCATCACCACAATGGAGAGAGTAATTTTACGGTTGACCAGAGTATCGGCGGAGAGGAGTGGTACAAACTCGGTACTTTCGCTTTCCATGAAGGAACATTCGGATGGGTTGAAATTTCCAGTGAAGGCTGCACTCCGGGACAGGTAATCGTGGCGGATGCCGTAAGATTTGAAATAGCACCAACGGGAATTGAGGAAGATCCTCCTGCCACGGAACAGGCAATGCACGTTTCACCTAATCCGGCCGGGGCTTCGGTCAGAATAGAACTGTGCGGAGTTTCCGTACTTGCTGAAATCAGCATCTACAACATCTCGGGAAGGCTGGTTCAGATAATTCCATCGCAGTATCAACAGTCAAACGTTTTTCTGTGGAATCCGGAAGGCTGCGAACCCGGAGTTTATTTCGCGGTTGCCATCGGTAACGAATCAGATGTTTTATCAAAAAGGATAATCCTTCTTGGGCAGTAACTCCAACCAGAATCAGAAATACACGTCACAGGTTAAACCTATGTGGGGGCCTGTGAATGTATAATTGCCTTCTTCTGAAGCTCCGCTAACAGTTCTTGTTACTTCCATTATGCGGTGATCTGCTCCCAGATCAAGCCAGAACCCACACCTGCCGAATTTGTACCCCAGGCTGCACAGAGCTTCCAGTCTGATGCCATTTGCCCCGTCATAGGCTTCCTCCCTCGGCGGGTCAGTACTCTCTCCGTCAGCCAGGATCACTATTAGATCCTCCGGCCACATGAGGCTCCATGCGGCTCCAAGTGAGGTTTCAACGGCAAATCCCTGTTCCGGGTTTACAGGCAGGTAGGAGAACTCCCCTCCGATGTTCATCTGATTTCCGATAATTACAAAGAAAGGAATGGGAATTGTAACCTTGGCCCGAAAATAAAGATCACCAAACAGACGCGGCCCGAAGGCTGTCTGGAAGCCCCATACACAATCTCCTCCATGTTCCCAGTACAGGTAGCTCATATCCAGACCGGAGGAGACGCTGCACCAGGGTTTCGAACGAACATCCGAGACTGACAGGAACAGCAGAATAAGGACCGTAAGAAATCTCATACCTGTTGATAGATCGTGCCAGAAGTATTCTGTTCTGTTCTTATTCATTAGCAACTTAGATTTCAATGGAATCCCCCGATGCCAGTATTTTCGCGCGGCTTCCGAACATCGCCGCAAAAGCTTCTATCGCTCTGTTTCCCGTACAATGCATCGGAGCGAAGAAGGAAATATTTCTCGTGGCCAATTGCTGAAGCACTTCACGAAGTCCCCTTTTGTCATGATGATGAAGGTGAAACCCCCCTCCAACAATATGAATCGAGTCAGCCGAGAAATGTTCTTTTACATTATCGACAATTCTTACGATACCTGGATGAGCACATCCTGTAATGATGGAAATTCCTTTTTCCGATTGGAGGACCATGGCCTGTTCGGCCAGATAAGATCCCTTGTAGTCAGCGGGTATCTCTCCGGTCAGAAAAATGCCCGGTCCTATCTGCCGATATCCGGCACAGGATTCGAAAACTCCATTTTTCAGTTTAATTGTCTGTTTCAATTCTTCACTGAATCCATGGCACCCGTAAACCGTGATACCCGGTTTAATGGAAAGCAGACCTGTAAGTCCTCCCGTATGATCCCAGTGGTCATGTGAGATAACAACTGTGTTAATTTCAATGGGATCAATGCCAAGAACCGTCATGTTCGCAAGAAGACTTCCTCCGTCATTACCTGTATCAAAAAGGAGGTCATCACCAATAAGGGCACTGAAACCGATTCCGGTGGCAAGATCTGTCCGCCGCGCGGTATCGTTGAACAGGATACGTATTCTAAAAGACATTTATATAACTCCTCAACAACGTTAATCACTAAAGCGTATCATCTTCATTAATCTTTTTCAGAGTTTCCGGCTTCGAACGCTCCTCTTCAGATGCAATCGCAGGTATACATGGAAAATGCAGTCTTATCGCCCCCCCCGGTTTTTCAGACTGGCAAAAGACCATGAATCCGCCATGTGATTTCAGAATACCATGAACAGCTGGCATTCTCAAATCCGTCTTCAGAACGTCTCCAGATGTGAAGGGGTCAAACATGTTTCTGAGTTCATCACTCGAGAATTTTTTCGAAGTACTGCCAACCTCCAGGAAAAGATAATCACCTTCGTGCAAATCGGTACCGTGCACTGCTTCTTTCAGATACTCTCTGTCGGCGTGTACCTTTCCGGTGACAATGTCCACTTTATCGGTATCACTTATCCCCTCATCCAGAACGGCCATGAGATTCCCAAGAGCAAGTCGCAGCTGGGAAGGTGATACGTCGATATGTGGCAAATCTTTATCCAAATTTGTGTTAAACTCAAAATGCATCTCCGGATCAAAAGTAAGGGATTTTAGAATAAACCCAACTTCGGAGGAAAGATCAAGTTGTTTTGAAATGGAGTTGCCACCTCCCGAGAAGGCAAGCAGCTGATTGCAAAGTGATGCGGCGCGCCTTGCGCTGCCGGATGCCATTTCCAGGTTGTTCCTCGACTTAACGTCACCTGTTCGTCCTATAACCAGTTCAACGTTGCTCATTATATCCAGCAGAAGGTTGTTGAAATCGTGAGCTATACTGCCAGCAAGGTATCCAAGACTTTCAAGCCTTTTTGCTTTGCCGGCAAATTCCTGGAGTTTTTTCTTTCTCTTTTCCGCCATTTTTTCTTCCGTAATATCAATGGCGAACACAACAACACCATCAAACGTGCTTTCTATCCCTTTGAATGGAACACGGTGACAAAGGTAATGATGGTCTCCGTCCTTCAGGGGAATCGTTTCTTCACTGTTAAGCAGTGGCTCTGAAGTATCTCCGTCATCTCTTTCGGACCGATTCCTGAGGGTTTTCCCCAGAGATCCAAAGAACTCCTCCGCCTTACCTCCTACAAGTTCCCTTGGTTCTTTATCTATAAGGCGGGACGCGTATCTGTTTAATCTGATTACGGTTCCTTCGTTATTAATAAACACTATCACCGCCGGAACATAATCCAGTATAAGCTGAAGCTGTTCCTTCTGGGCCGACAGCATATCTGAAAGATCCTCCAGCTTGCGGTTCTTGCTTCTAAGAAGCTTCGCTTCCCTGACTCTGTGCTCAGTCTCAAGAATTCCTCTTGATTCAATCAACCTTTTTTCAACCTGATCTCGGTAGAGGTTTTTTGACATCTCCAAAGCCTGTACATTTAACTCGTATGCCCTCTCATTGTCTCCCAGTCTGTTTCTGACTTCGGCCAGCATCTCAATAGTATCCATCATCGTTTCATCGGGTTTGTTGTTTTGTTGATAGCTGAGACATCTCTCAAGACTTGACGCGGATTTGTGTAGTTTTCCCGCTTTCTTCCATGCTTCGCCAAGGTTAAGAAGTGATGATGCCATACCATTTCTGCTTGAGATTTCTTCACGTATGGCAAGAGCTTCCTTATGACAATTTATGGATTTGTCTATCTTCCCCATGGATAGATACAGGTTTCCCATATTGTTAAGGATATTCGCTGTCTGAGCCATTCCTCCTGCTCTTTTTCTCGCTTCCAGGGCTTCGATGTAGTTATCCAGGGCTTCCTCCGGTTTTCCCATTTTTTTCAGCGTCATGCCTATGCTGTTCAGTGTGTCAGGAAGACCCCATGAATCATCTTTATTTCTCTGTAATTCGAGGGCTTCGTCAAAACATACCATGGCCTTCTGGTAATTCTCCATATGGTAGTACGCCAGACCAAGGCTGTTGAGTGAACTGGCTTGATCATAATCGTTTCCAAGTTTCCTGCTTAGATCAAGCGCCTTTTCATGATGCTCTACAGCAAGGGAGAAATCCCCCTGGTCCTTGCAGATAATTCCAAGCCAGTTAGTAGCATCGGCTACTATCTTCAGGTCTCCGCTTTCCTCCGCTGCTATCAGCGCGTCGTGCGTAACCCTGTAAGCCTCAGACATCCGGTTAAGCCCGTGGTAACTTGCTCCCAGGCCAAGGATATTCCTTGCCTCGCTTGCTTTGTTCTCCTCCTGGCGGCAGCTTTGAATCGCAGCTTTGAATTTACCGGCAGCTTTATCGAAAATTCCGGCCTTCCAGAAGGCTACAGCGGACCTGTGGTACAGTCGGCTCCTATGATTCGGGTGATTTTCGGCTGCCTGTTGAAAAAATTCCGCCGCTTTCTCGTAGCTGCTTTCCTGAAGAAGTCTTTCTCCCTTGACTTCCTCGGGGATTCTGCTTTCTTCCTCATCCATGCAGGATACCTCCTTTCATGGGGTCGGACGTAACTTCTGGTCACTTGTGAAAACCCTATGCGGTTTGTAAATCGGTATGTATTTCATTTAATTGCTAAATAAATACAATAACTAAATCAATTCTATTCCATATTGGAGACCCCTGTATGCACTGCTCCTGTTAATGCTTAACTATCACGCTCCATACATGTAGTATACAAGAGACAGCACTGAAAGCACCCATAGGCCCGCAGGTACTTCTTTCCGTTTTCCTGCAGCAATCTTGAAAAGCGGCCACGTTAGAAGACCCGCGGTAATGCCTATACCAAGATTGTATGTGAAACTCATTAGAACGATGGTCAGAAACGCGGGTGCGAGCTCAGTCATATCGTCGAATTTCAATCCGGTTATAGGTTTCAGCATCAGCATCCCAACTACGATGAGAACCGGTCCGTAGGCACAAGCGGGAACTATAGTAAGAACCGGTGTCAGGAACAGCGCAAGCAGGAAAAGAAATGCTGTCACCACAGCGGTGAAACCGGATTTCCCTCCCGCCTCTATTCCCGACGCGGATTCGAGATACGTTCCTGTGGTGGTTGTTCCAAACACGGCGCCAACAACTGTTGCAATTGCATCGCAAAGCATTGGTTTCTGTATTTCCGGAAGGTTGCCGTCTTTGTCTAGTAATCCCGCCCTGTACGAAAGCCCGAGAAGAGTACCCATAGTATCAACAAAATCCATAATGAACACCGTCAACAGAACTGATATAAATCCCCAGGTAAGGGCTCCGGACAGGTTAAATTTCATGAATATTCCGGAAATCGAGGGTGGCATGCTCACGATGCTGTCCGGAGCAGAAGCAGACCCGGTAATTAAAGCCGCAACGGTTGTTACTGTAATCCCGATCAGAAGGGCCCCCCTGACCTTCAGCGCAAGCAATACTATCATGAGAAAGAGCCCCCCTATAGACAGAAGTACAGTCGTGCTGCTTATATCTCCCAGCGTAACCGGAGCATCGGGGGTTCCAAGTATCACAACTCCTGCAAAATTCAAACCGACAAAGCAGAGGAAAAGACCTATTCCAACGGCAAATGCAATTTTAAGTCCTGAGGGGATAGAATTCGCGAGCCAGCTTCTGGCTCCGGCCAGAGATAGAACTGTAAACAACACCCCTCCTATGAAGATGGCTCCCAGGGCTGTCTGCCAGGAATATCCAAGAACACCTGTAACTGTATAAGCTATGAAGGCGTTCTCCCCCATATAGGGAGCAACGGCGAAGGGGCGTTTAGCGTACACACCCATAAGCATTGTTCCCACAAATGCACTCAATACTGTGGCAACCATTGATGGCCCTCTGGGAATACCTGCAGCTGATAGGATTGCGGGATTAACTACGATAATGTATGCCATTGTAAGAAAGGTTGTAATTCCTGCAATTGTTTCAGTCTTCCAGGTTGTGCCAAGCTCATCCAATTGAAAAAACTGTCTTGCCGTCATCTTTTCCTTCCCTGTTTTCGTGAACATTCCTGAAGCAACAGTAAGTAGAGTAATATCCAATTCTTTTGCATATGAAAAGAGCGGGGGTTTGTAACGAAAACGCATTATAAATAGATTAGTATGAGTAACCTTTGATGGAGGATTGTATGTCGAATGTGGAAAGGTACTTCAACGCGCCCTGGGGAACTATGCTTAAAGTAATAAGCACACTTGCTACTGTACTCCTGTTGGGAGTATTCGGCGGGATGGCTCATTCCGGCCGCGCTTCAACAGTTGTTACAATGTTGCTGTATATGGGCGTACCGTTGTTAATCGTGTTTATCTGTCTTCTGTTTACTGTAAGGGGTTACACTATTTCGGGAAATACTCTCCGTATAAGAAGACTCCTGTGGAACTCAGATATAGATATAAGCATGCTTTCGTCAGTTGAATACGATCCGAAGGCCATGACAGGATCAATAAGAATATTGGGCAACGGGGGACTGTACAGCTTTTCAGGGAAATATAGAAGCGGAAAGCTTGGATCTTTCAAAGCGTATGTAACCGATTTCAAGAATTGTGTGATTATCGAAAGAACCGTGGGAACAATTGTAGTGTCTCCTGAAAATCCCGATTTATTTGTAGAAGTTCTACGGAGCCGGGAATGGGTGTAGAAATGAAAGAATCCTATCCGTCCTGCGCGAGTTGCCCTTTCCCAAAAGAAGAACGATTGTGCTCTGTCGAGAATGGAAAAAGCCCGGCAACATGCCCTACTCGTAACAACTATCTCATTGATGAGGTCAGAAATGAATACCGTGATTCCCCTATCAGAGAATTTGCGCTTCAAGCTTCAGTGCAGGAGGGTGAAGGTTACTCGGAAAGGGAGCCCGGGAATACTGCTCCGAAACCTGCAAAACCCAGAATACTTGAGATAGCCGAATTCGCAGGAAGGATGAATTACTCGAAACTGGGTCTCGTATTCTGCACAGGCCTGTCAAGAGAAGCTGCTATAGTGGAATCTTTCCTTTCCGATAAAGGCTTCCGGGTGGTTTCGGTCATGTGCAAAGCCGGACGAATTCCCAAGGAGGAAATAGGCGTTAAGGATCATGAGAAAATAAGACCTGGAACCAACGAATCCATGTGCAATCCCATACTCCAGGCACTTGCCCTTAACAAAGCTGGCACCGAATTCAATATTGTGATGGGGCTGTGCGTTGGGCATGATTCTGTCTTTTTCAAGTACTCCGAAGCGTTCTGTACAGTTCTTGTTGCGAAGGACCGTATCACCGGACATAATCCCCTTGCCGCGATATATACACTGAACAGTTATTACAGATACCTGAAAAAGGAATGACCTTATCGGTCCAGCTGATTCAGTTGAATCTTATATCCTGATTTTTCCGCAATCCGTTTCAGATGCTCCAGATATTCTTCGATAAGCTTCTTATCAATCTCTGAGTAATTCACCAATAGCCTGCCGGTTCCAGTTCTTACACGGAATCTGCCCTTGACTGAGGGGCGAAGGGGTGCTTCCATTTCTTCTATCAGGTGAAGCTGCTCGGAGATAATTCGTTCTCCATCGGAAATCCTCGTTGCCAGGCAGGAGTCGGATGGATGTCCAGTGATGCCAAGAAAAGCTCCTATGTCAGCAATTTCTTTTTTACCCATCCGGGCTTCAATGAAAGGATGAACAATTCCTGTCTCAGCCGCGGCAACAAGACCCGGACGGGATTCGTTCACGTCATCAGTATTTGTTCCGTCCATGATAGTTCTAAAGCCTCTTGAAACAGCCTCCGCCTTCAGCCTGGT
This sequence comes from Candidatus Aegiribacteria sp., assembly GCA_021108005.1. NCBI lineage: Bacteria > Pseudomonadati > Candidatus Aegiribacteria > Candidatus Aegiribacteria sp. The sequence continues at coordinate 3,853 of JAIORS010000068.1, read as the reverse complement.
AAATAACTCCCTTTTACAGATATAACATCGTCTGTCATCATTCAGTACAAATTCCTCGATGGATAGCATATCCAGTGGAACAAACAACTGCTCAATGCCGAGTTCCCTGGCAACAATACGAATACGTTCTCTGTAAAATCCCGCCAGCAGTTCGGTATCCGCTGTAAGAGACAGAACGTTAGAAGCTCCAATAACCTTAACCGCAGACCTCATAAGCACTTCACTGTCGTAGCCACCCGAAAACAGTATACCGCAACATCCACTGTTAAACAGTTTATCTTCAAGAATTCCGGGTATGGACAAAATGCCTCCTATAGTATTACAACCGTTCAGAAGCTTATATTATGTAGTAATGTTTACTAGTAAGGAATGCCAGAAGATTATCCTGAAACAATTCTCTGGCTTAGTTTTCTATAGATTCAGCAGGTTCCTTGTGATACAATGCTGAAATACGAATGTACTGTCTGCTGGACAAGAGGATTACAATGAGGATAGCTGTTTTTGATCCTTTCTGCGGTGTTTCCGGGAACATGATTCTTGGGGCATTGGTGGACTGCGGCCTGGATAGTTGCCATCTGGAAGAAATGCTTCGGAAACTTGATCTGAAGGGTTGGAAACTGTCAACAGAAAAAGTCCTAAAGCAAAATTTGCAGGGAACCCTTGTTACGGTCAGCGTTCCTGAGGAGTCTTCTGCCAGACATCTTTCAGATATTCTTCGGATTATCTCGGAATCAGAGCTGCCTGAGTACGTCAAAGATAAAAGCAGCGAAGCCTTTCGCAAACTTGCGGAGGCAGAATCACATGCTCACGGTATTTCTATAAGTAAGGTTCATTTTCATGAAACCGGAGCTATGGATGCCATTATTGATATTGTCGGATCCTTCTGTGGCCTCTACCTTCTGGGAATAGAAGAAGTATACGCTTCATCCGTCGCAACAGGTACGGGAACGGTCACATGCGCTCATGGCACCCTCCCTGTACCTGCTCCCGCCACAATGCGTATTCTTGAAGGTATTCCAACAACACCTTCAGGAATCGAAGGTGAAATTGCTACTCCAACCGGAACAGTAATTCTGGTAACGGCAGTTGAATCCTGGAAGAACCCTCACCCTCGCATGGTGCCGCAATCAACGGGAATGGGTGCCGGGACAAAGGATCTTCAGCGACCGAATCTTCTCCGCGTTACCATCGGCGAAACACTGGGTGATGCCCTCTGGAGCAATGACAGCTGCATCGAAATAAAAACTATCATGGACGATATGGATGCAAGAATCTGGCCTGATACTGCTGTAAGAATACTTGAAACGGGAGCTCTTGACTGTTACGCCACACTGTGCCTGGGCAGAAAGGGAAGACCCTCAATGGAAGTAACAGTACTATGCCCTGTATCCAGGAAAGAAGATGTTATTGAGTGCATATTCCGAAATACTTCAACCCTGGGAATGAGGTTCAGCACTGTTGAAAGAGCTGTACTGAACAGGGATTTCCGTACGGTTGAGACCAGATTCGGTCCAATCAGGATGAAAAGGGCATTCCTGGAAGGGAAGCTGCTTCGAGCGGAGCCGGAGTATGAGGATTGCGCAAAAGCTTCAAGACAGCATAATATAGCGGTGCAGAAAGTTATAACAGCCGCCAGGTTCGCAAATCTAGAGATTGAAAGAGACGGGTGACTCTTCTGAAATACTATTCACAGGAACTTCCAAAATCTGATTTAAACCGCAGGAGAGTACGGTCTACCGTTATTTTTATTGTCGCGATGATCGCAACAGCTTTCATTATTGGTTTTCTCTTCGACCTGGGGCCGGAACTTCCCGTCGAGAATGTACTTTCCAATGTAGGGGATTTTCCGGTGGATCATATATGGCTTAACGCAAGTGAGCCTCTCAGTCTTTACGACCAGCTGAGCAAGCACGTAGTAGTAATTTTCTTCTGCAGGCTTTCAACTCTTTCCGACCTGCAATACTTCTCCCGGCTCGAGCAAATCCAGGAAGAATTCAGCGATGAACCGCTTGCCGTTATTACTGCTGTTCAAACGGACGAAACCTCCATAGATGAGTTACTCGGTATTGTAGAGGACTGGGGAATTGAATTCCCGGTGATAATAGATAACAGGGGAATAGTATCCAATCGATTTAATGTATGTTCTTCCCCTTCGTTGCTCGTGCTTGACGCAAGGGCACGAGTTTCAGCCAGGTTCTATGCCGGATGGGAAGAAGCTGACCTGAGAGGCATAGTCAAAGACCTGCTCCAGCAGCTCAGGGCGATGCGCTTCTCTACGATTGAGATTTATCATTCTGACGGAGGTTCCTACATCCCCGACTGATTGGAATCACGTCACTTTCTACAATTACAGAGTTTGCAGAACATATAATAAATGTGAGATGACTGATATCTACCGAAATATCACAATAGCGAATGCTCTCAGACTCTAATCGAGTTTAACAATGTGTTGAATCAAATCTTCAGAACCCTGTATGTACACCCTTGATATGTAAATCCCGGAAGGGATATTCTGCCCTCTCCACAGCATTGTTCTTACTTCCCCTGTATCAATTAATTCTGAAGATGCAATCATCCTTCCAGCAAGATCAAATATCTCCAAGTTCACTTCTCCCTCCGGGAGACCTGAGACGGAGAATGTCAAACTTTCTCTGAATGGGTTAGGATATGCCGAAAACACAGGAGTGAAATATCCCCAGCGCTCAGGTTCCTCTATCCCAACAGATCCTTGAATAAGAATATCATCAATATATAGCCCCTCCCGTGTTCCGGTGTCATCACTCCCGAAGACGAAGCGCAGCTGCCCGGGGCCTGCAAGCGAATCGGGTATTCTGAGTGTCCACAATAACCATCCGGATTGCCCGGAGAAGATGCCAGTACCCTCCTCGAAAGGTCCGGTAGAAGAAGGTATGATCTCATAGGGATAACCACCTGAAGGCTCAAGGTTAATCCAGGTACCACAGCGGCCAAATTGCAGCAGACCTCCATCAAATGCGTAAATTCCTGTTCTACTATCCAATGGAATCTGGGCATCGATCCAGGTCCAGAAAGAAATATCACCGCCTATGGGAACATTCAGCAACGGTGAGGTAAGCGCAGAGAAAAGATGATTGTCATAGTCCCCCGAGCCGGTATCACCACACTTGAAACTCAGTGTTCCATCGGTTGTATGATTTCTTTTGGAAGAAATGTGCCAGTTGTCCAGCCATCCGGACTCTACCGCATTCCATGACCACTGATCGGTTCCGGATTCGACGTCGCAGTTTATTCCACAGCCCACAGGAATACTGAATTCTACGGTATTCATGTATCCTCCATCCGCGAAGATGGTAAGCTGCATGGGATATGCCTGTTCTTCCGGTGTTGAAGCGGGTGCAATCAACTCATAGCCGCCTGTGCCCCAGGATTGACCACCCACCGGAATATTCCCGAAATCATCATAATTACTATTAACAACAATTTCTGGTGAAAGGCTCTGAAGAATTGCGAAAGTATTTGTGAGAGGAGTACTCTCCGGGTTTGACAGCTGAAGATATAAGTCAGTCTGTTCACCGGATTCAAATGCCATGTTGCCATTTCCAAGTTCAATATCGTCAGTATACATCCATGAGATCATCGTACTATCAACAGGGCCAGCGCCTGTTGAGACGGATATCCAGTCCCAGCTTGCGTTGGGCTCATTCCCCATTAGCAGCCCAAACTGACCGGTCTTAGGAAAAGGATCTGTCGCGCTCAGTTCCCAGCTATCACCGGTTGAAGGAACTTCAATTTGAAGCTGAAGAGAATTTCCTTCGCACGTTAGCGTTAATTCGTACCAGACCCCACTTGGAAAGGGAGCGTATAGACTATTATA
>JAIORS010000067.1 GCA_021108005.1 Candidatus Aegiribacteria sp. | reverse complement strand
TGGATATCCCTATGGTGGAGTATACCCTATTGACATCAGTCAGCTAATGAGTGACTCCATGCTATTGCCTGTTGGAAACAAATTTTGGTATACTTTTTCACAAGGGAGGTATTCAATTGTGAAACGTGGGTTTACTCTGATAGAATTAATGATTGTTGTCGTGATCATTGGAATAATATCCGCAATAGCTATTCCAAAATTCGGAGATATCAAGACTGATTCCCAGAAATCCTCCTGCAGATCGAACTTGCGCAATCTTGCATCAGGGATGAACATGTACTTCGCTGAAAGAAACGCATATCCGAGAAGAATCGAAAATCTTGACTGCATGATAGCAAACGCATCCGAAATGCGTTGCCCGTCTGCCAGCGGTTCAAGTTTCGGAAGAGCTGGAAGATACACTGTATATGGATATGTATATACTTCGGGCAGTACAACATATTCTTATTACTACTCAGTCTGTTTTTATGTTTTTCCCGAACATGGATACTTCTGGGATGGCGTTTCCAGCTGGGAACGCGGCTGGACACCTGAGTAAAGCGTTGTCTTGAATGAGGCTCTTAAAAACATCAATCAATTCTGCAAATAGTGTAATACGGGTGAAGGAAGGTATTCAATGAGTAATTCTGATACCGCTGAAAATCGAATTTTCGATGAAGCGGAAAAAGCTTTAAGCAAAGAGAGAGAACAATTACATAGTAGTAAAAAGAAAGAAAAGAAAAAGATCCCTACCGAATACCTGCTTGCAGGAACCGTAGCGGTTCTTGTTATCGTACTAATTGTACAGTTTATGCTTTCCGGTAAAGATGAAATCACTGGACCTGTTATTTCTCAGGTAGTGGTCCAGCAGTTCAATGGTCAACTCAACGCCTTGTCACAAATGGTTAAAAGCTACGAATCGGAGTTTGGAACACTCCCCGCAACAGAGGAGGAGTTTCTCGGATATGATGATCCTATCATAACTTATGACCGAACAGCATCTCATTCATACACACTTGTTTATACTTTCGGTGATTCGGTGTTTGTGCTGGAAGAGAGCATTGAAACGGAAACAGACATTGAATCAATTCAATCTCCCGACAATTTGCCTGAAAATCTTCCAACTGATATCCCGATTCCACCTCCGAATGATCAAACACTCCCGTGAAAAAATTACGCTCGTGAGATGCATTATCCCTTCAGCAGTTCCCTTCCGATATCTGCGGTCAGAGCAGCAGAATTGTGTTTGTGAGTGATTCTTCCCCTATATCCAGACGGCAGTAGTATATCCCTGAGCTCACCGAATACCCTCTGTTATCCCTGCCATCCCAGACCACCGACTGGTTTCCATCCGGCTGAGTCGCATCGACAAGAGTACATATCCTTCGACCGGCTATGTCGAAGATCGCTACTGACACATTGCAGCTGCGATAAAGGCTGTAGCTTATAGTCGTCATTGACTTGAACGGATTTGGAAAATTCTGATTCAGTCGAGCATCAGCATCTGTTGTTACTTCTTCAATGAAGGATTGCTCCTCTTTCTTAAGTAAAAAAACATCTCCTGATATGATTGTAATTGAATGAGTTCCCGGTTGCAAAAACACTGTTTCAAAATTGCCATTTTCATCAAAGGGAATCAAGTTCGTCCATTCGCATTCATAGTCAATGGAGAAAGAATAGACCGCGGAATTAAGCTCTGTCCACACAAATTGAATATCATTTCCTGTTTCCAGATCGCAGTAAACATATCCGTAGTTTCCGTTGGCTTCATCATGAAAATCGTTTTCACCGATGAATTCCGCTTTGTTTGAATCGATATTCTCTGCTAATATTCCATAGCTATAATAATTCTTTCGAAAATGATTGAATTCATCCGGCGGTTCTCCACAAAATGAACCATCTCCGATCAAGCCCATCGAATTAAAGACTGAAGCGGGATTTCCTGCGAAGCCGTGCCATTCCATTAAATTGTTCCAGAACAGTTTTTCCAGACCGTTAGCGAAATTCCATAAATAGCGTTTGACCAGACTTTCAGCTTGTTCACCTTTTGTCTGAAATGGCTGGTCATCCGGCTGATAACACCAGGTACCATGTTCACAGCTCCAGATTTCAACATTCTCATAACCGTTACTGTCCAAAATACTACGATACTCGGTGATGGCCTGCATTTTATAATTTCCTGCGTTGCCCCAGTGATGTATATCGATCACATCAATAGGTGTTCCAATGATGGCAAGTTCCTGAATTGACAGTTGCAGATAGGGTTCAACCTGAAAACCGGTTGTTGGGGCAACGAGACAGATTTTCGCTTCCGGATCAATTGAATGAATTGCTGATTCCGACAGAGCAACGATTCCCGCATAATCTTCCGGTGTCAAACCTGCACTTTGCAAACCAGGTATTTCATTTCCAATCTGCCAGTATTTCACATTAACAAATTCGTTTAAATCATTAATGCCATCTCCATTGTAACGATCAACAGCAGCCATTAGAAAATTCTGCCAGTTATCCGGGTAATCCAACGGATTCCTGAAGTCCTCCTCCCTCCCGACATGAAAACAACCAAGCCAATTAACACCGGCGGGGCTATTGTAGATATTTGTGATCACACTATCGGGATTAGTAAGAATATTCCAGACGTAGTTTCCATTCAATTCTGGTTCTATTAGTTCCCAGATAAGTTGCGTGTTTGAACGGGTCCAATGTGTTCCCAGGTTTTCGAAATGTCCGTCAACCCAGTTCCAATATTCTGAATCGCAAAATTCCATCTGCTCCATAAACCAGTAGTATTCCAAAGCGTAAGCTCCAAAGATCCCAAAGCGAGAATCCTCAAAAGTTTGTGCGAAAACTGTTGACGGTTGAACTGCTCCGATAAATATGAATATCCCGAAAATCAGAATATCTGATTTTTCTATCAACATGATTTTCTCCTTTACCGCTACTTCACAAGCACCATTCGTCTGCTCTCGGAAGGATTATTTCCAGATATCAAATGACAGAAATAAATACCCGAGCCGACAGGATGGCCGTTTTCGTCTGTTCCATCCCACGAAACACTGTGCTCTCCTGCTGGAAGAACTGAATTCACAAGGGTTTTCACTATTCGCCCGCTGATGTTGTAGATAACAAGCTCCGTACCGGCTATGCTCTCTACTGTTGTGAAGGAGATCGTGGTATTAGAACCGAATGGATTTGGAGAGTTCTGATTCAATCGAACACAGGCAGGAATTTCACCTGTATCTTCAATCGAAGTGGTGCTGGATTCCACAAAAAGAGGTTCTTCAGTAACAAATAGACTTGTACTGCTTTGAAAAGTTTGATTGCCATGCCCATCGGTAGTCAGTAATTCCCCGGATATCTGCGAAGAAAAATCTATGGTTTCTGTTCCGAAATTAGTCCATACAGCATAGATCGGTTGTTCTCTTTTAATCATTTTATGAACATTCAGGTTATCACCCAGGTATACGAAAGTATCATATCCTGCACTGTCTAACAGAACCGGCATAGCTTCGTAAGTGTAAGGATAGGGATCGCCCTCTACATAATTGAATGATGAAACGCCGGGATTCACCGCTTCCCAGTCCAGATACTGTTGATAAATTTCCGAAGACGAGGCATACACGGCGATTGTATCCCCTGCAACAATGGTGTGATTGATGAAACTCTCATTCAACCAGTCCAGCATTTCTTCAATGGCACCACGGTGTTGAAAATTCATACAGGGATGAGTATTAAATCCCCAGACCCAGATTTTGTCATTCGCATTATTACGCACGCGACTTAACCATTCTATGTAGATCATTAAGAACCGGCGTTTCATTTGCGGCAGTAACAGATACATTCCATGAGTATTATCCGGTTCGTTTATCTGCGGCAAATGAGGAATAGTAATGAACTGAGTTGTCAGGTCTTCTTCACATGCACCTGAGTTCTCCCATGTAGCAGGGCGAAAAGGATTCCAGGCCTGATGTCCAAAATAGAAATAGCCTTCTTCTCCAGGCCCTGTAACGAAATCAAACTGGTGAATCTGCATCATTGTATCAATATATGCCTTGCCGGTCATAGTACATAAGCTATAATTGTTTTCTGCTCCAATCACTGAGTCCACGAACATTTCAGCGTCCCCGATAATCTGGTTCACTAAATCAAAGGTCAGCGGTTCCCCGTAATGGTCTATCCAATTGTGCGGACCCTCATAAGTAACCAGATGTGTATGAGTGCCTATATCAAAACCAGCCGATAAATACTGCAGAAAATCGTTCTGATGACCATTTTCCAAACAGAATTCCATGTATTCACCGTTCGACTGAAGAGACAACTTCGCTCCATAAAACAGGGCAATATCCCGCAGCCAGTTAACCTCTTCCCGTCGCTGGAGATAGTTCGGCCCAATGCCCATTGGCTCATTATGAACATCGAAGATGATGTTAATGGGCGGTTCATTTGGGTTTGCTGAACTGGTAGAACAAATGATTGTCATAAATACCCAAACGAATATTGTTTTTTTCAACATGGTTCTCTCCTTTTAGCTACTTTAAAAGCACCATTCGTCTGCTCTCGGAAGGATTATTTCCAGATATCAAATGACAGAAATAAATACCCGAGCCGACAGGATGGCCGTTTTCGTCTGTTCCATCCCACGAAACACTGTGCTCTCCTGCTGGAAGAACTGAATTCACAAGGGTTTTCACTATTCGCCCGCTGATGTTGTAGATAACAAGCTCCGTACCGGCTATGCTCTCTACTGTTGTGAAGGAAATCATGGTTGTTGAGTTGAAAGGATTTGGATAATTCTGATGAAGAACTGGATATACAGCCGAAGATGAACCGCTAAGCCACTCCTCCGTTTCCATCCCGGTTGAGCTAGACTCCCAGATACTGAGCTGAATATCATCGAACCATGCTTCCACAAGACCGTGGACAGAGCACCGTATTGTAACACTGTCCGCGCCTGCAGGAACAGTTTCCCCTCCATTCAGCCATATCCAGCCCTGTTCGTTATTACGATGAACAATTATCAGGGAAGAAAAGAGGGACCCTCCAGGGATACCGCTTCCCGTGAAGAGAATCTCATAGCATGCATATCCAGTGTTAGCGTCAGTAAGAAGATCCCGCTTCAGCCAGCCGTTCAGCCTGACATGCTGACCCGGTTCAACGGCGAGTGACTGCTCAAAGGCAGCATTGGTAACGGGTTGTAATCCCGTAATATGAGCCGACCAGGAACCGCTGTGGGATGTGCCGGATTTGTCAAACACCGCGCTTCCCGGCGGGTTTGCAGTCTGGGTCCAATTCGATGGCAGGGCTCCTCCCTCCTCAAAACCGCAGTTCAGCAAATCTATCGGCAACTCAGAAGGGCATTCAAGATTGAAACTGATGTACTGAAGATCCAGGCTTCGACCGGAGGATGGATCGTATACCGTCTCTACCCACTGATCTGTCACCCATTCCGGATGGCTTGTCCAGGTGGCTGTGTCCAGTACTTCTCTGTACGTATTAGCTGGAAACAGAGGGAACCAGACGATTATTTCCTCTCCTGTTTCCATTGATCCGAGGTCTATACTGAATCCTTTAGCGTAGACCTTATAAAAGGGTTCTCCCTCTTCGGGAGTAGGACCGGATGTAAACATTGCTCCATACTGTTCAAACTCATCAAGCATCATCATCGCCAGAGCAAGATTGCCGGGATTTCTCTGCAGCGATCTCATTGTCGTATTTTCTTTCCAGATGTGATCGAAGCCTGATTCCCAGTTCATATGAATGGGAGCATCGGAGTTCGGCCAGCAGAAGGTGAGTTTGTGTTCTGGTCTCGCAGGGAAACAGGCAAGGGAATCGCCATTCTCCCAGTATTCCGTGCTGCCGCCGGATGTTTCCATGTTCGCCCAGTATCCGGATCCGTCTGACAGCTGCACCCACCATTGTGTAACCGGATGACACTGCTGCACAGGGAATGGTCGGGCCGGTATATCGAGCGCCCGGAGAAGAGAGGATGTCAACCGCTCGAATTCGACGCAGATAGCACGTTCCTCTTCAACAACTTCCGAAGGTTCATAACTCCAGTCGTTGAAGTTAAGACCCCATCCTCCGTTGTTGGTCTGCCAGGCACCGCATGTAATATCTCCGGGATAGTTTTTCTGGAGATCGTAATGAATGTGTGTTACGACCCAGATGTACACCTTTCTCGCGACCTCTGTCTGATTTGTTCTAAGAGGCTCGGGTATGGACATCAGAATATCGTTCGCGATTGATGCTATGAGCGGATCGGCGGGATCGATATGCTCTCCCGGAAGCAGGTAGACTGTAACAGAATCCGGATACAGAGACGGATCCAGTACAGCGTTTTCATCCGGTTGAAGAGTATCCGAATTCACAACCATAAAATCGATGATGTAACCCATCTTCACATAAAGATATTGTGACCTGCGAGAGTTGCTCTCTTCCAGATCAGTAAGAACCAGATCAGTACTGACTGTTCCACCTGCAGGAACATCGATTCTCCCCTCGAACGCGGTTATGCTGCCATCCCTGACAGCACACACGATGTGGCGGGGAGAGCCGCATTCTACATCTGAGAGTAAATAGCTTCCATCCACACTGGTAATATCCCTGATATCACTGCCGTAGACGAAAACCTCCGCGCCTTCCACAGGAAGCCCGGATTGATCTTCCACCGTTCCTGAGATATTACCTGTTCCCGATTGAGCAACTGCCGTCTGAATCAGCAGCAGCATCGGGAAAAGAAAAAAGATAGTATGCTTCAAACCCGTGCGGTCTAGCTTCAACATCAGTCTCCCCCGTCTATTACGTTTTCATGCAATAACTGATTTCTCATAAACCTATTCTTTTCTGCATGAATTAATCGGGTATTACGAGTTTGTAACAGATTGTAACAGCTTGAAAATTGCTGTACAGGTTACCGGCACCATCAGCGTTGAATATTTGAAGTTGAATTACTACCTGTCTATCTTCCTGCTATATGCAGCTGAGTTTAAATGTACATTCTGATAAAGTACCGCTGTCAATTTTATAGGTGTGGATAGATTCTCATTATAATCCCTTAATAGTCAAGGCTGTTTAAGTATATGGTTTTATTTCCAATGGAGGATTCATGTCTGCAGTATGGTTTATTCCGGTATTGATTGTTGCGCTGACGGGTGCAGTTCCTGACAATATGGGTTTCGAGATGATGGATGATGAAGGGTCGATGCCACTGAACTGGATCCTTGAGGGGGCGGGTTACTCCGGTAACAGCGATTCAGTGGTGGTATTCAGCGGGAATCGCTCCTTACGGCTCGAATACATCGAACCTGGTAGCTACTTCGGTTATGTCTCACAGTACATTCCTTTCGCTTACCAGGGTGAATCGATAACATTGAGCGGTTACCTGCGCAGCAGGGATATGGGGGATAAAACTTTTGCTGGTCTGTCCCTTGATCTGTACGATTCTCAGGGCGATGTAGCGTGTAGTGAATACATGTATCTGGAAGATTTACAAACCGATACGGACTGGCAGCAATTTGAGATAACGATGAAAAACAGCATCTTTGGCGACACACTGGAACTTGGCGTTTACCTTATGGGGCCCGGTACGATATGGATAGACGACACGGAACTGCTGCTGGACGGAGAACCTATTTCTCAAGCGATGGAACGTGATCTGCCCGGTGCGCAACTGGATCATGAATTCGACTCCGGGTCCGGCCTTGAATTCAAAGAAGTTGATGATTTTCAGATAGAATCGTTGGTGCTGCTGGGAAAGGTCTGGACCTTCCTGAAGTACCATCATCCCCAGATAGGCAGAGGAGATGTAAACTGGGATTATTTCCTTATACGGATACTGCCCTCGGTGCTGGAGGCATCAACAGAGTCTGATCGACAGCAGGTGCTCCTGGATCTTGTAAACAGCCTTGAACCAGTTGTTGCGGCAGAATCGTATCTGCCGGAACCGGAAGAAATACATCTTTGCCCAGATCTGAGCTGGATAGATGGTCCCGAGGTCAGCCCTTCGCTTGCTACCGCACTGTGGAGTGTTTACGAGGGGCGTTATCAGGAAACCCACTACTACGTAAGGGGAACACCGTATTCAACCTTCAGCGAATGTGGATACGAGGATATGGACATACCTGATATGGGGTTCCGTCTGCTGGCTCTGTACAGGTACTGGGGGATCATAGAGTACTTCTTCCCCTACCTTTACGCCATCGATGAAGATTGGGATGATGTACTCCGAACTTACATTCCTGTGTTAATCGCAGCGGATACTCCGCTTTCCTATCAGCTTGCCCTTCAGAAGCTCATCGTTTCCATCGGTGATTCCCATGCGAGCATCTGGAATGAACCTGATGCCCTGAAGGAGTTCTTCGGCAATTTATACACTCCACTTTCTCTCGCGCATATGGAAGATCAGTGGGTTGTTGACGGATACATGCACGAGTCCGTTGTTAGTTCCGGAATTGAACCGGGCGATGTGATTGTCGCTATCGACGGCCAGCCTGCTGCCGACAGGACGGAAGAACTGTTCCCGTACGCAAACTGTTCAACAGAGGGTTCACGCTACGATATACTCGGCCGTAAAATGCTCAGGGGAAACGCTGACACAGTTGCTATCACCATTCAAAGGGGCGATGACACGCAGGTTGTGACGATGCGCAGAATGGAGAAGGAAGAAATTGACTGGGGAATGATAAATCAGCCTGCAGCAGGTAATGGCTCGTATACCCTTCTTGATGACGGAACGGGATATGTCTACGCCGCTACGCTCTCAAATGAAGACATGGAAGAGATGAAAGAGGAGCTTCGATATTCGGATGGTCTGGTTCTGGACCTCCGGGACTACCCCGGGGGGTTCGTGATATACAATGTAGCTGATTTCATCCTGCCTGAGGAGACAGTGTTTACCCATATGACCTTCCCTGATCACAGCAATCCGGGTACTTTCACATGGGGAGAACCTCTTTGTGCAGGTGGAGGTGATTCTTTAGTATACGAAGGTAAAGTGGCAGTTCTAATTGATGAGGGATCCATCAGCAGTGCGGAGTTTCACGCCATGGCCTGGAGGCTTGCGCCCCGGGCACGGGTGTTCGGCAGCCCCTCCGCAGGTGCGGACGGCAATATTACGCACGTTTCTCTGCCTGGTGGCGTGAACACAGTCTTCACAGGACTCGGAGTCTACAACCCCGATGGAAGCGAGACTCAGAGGGTTGGGATTATTCCTGACGTTGAAGTGAGACCAACCATCGAGGGTATGCAGGCCGGCCTGGATGAGGTGCTTGAGGCCGCCCTTGAATGGCTGCATTCAGAGGATCCAATGCAGTAACCGGCTTGCACCCATGTAACCAGAATCTCCTGACAATATTGGAGTGAAACTAATCTATTTTGAGTAAAGAGCGTGCTTTTCTGCTTCGATATCTTTTTAAGAAGTTCGTAGTAAACTGAAGGTTACCTGTAGGGCATGTTTCAACACAGACACCACACCCCACACAGTTTATGGATTTTACCGGCTTACCGGCCTTTGCCCTGCTCATAATGTCAATAGACATCTTGCAAACGTCATTGCACAATCCACAACCGTTGCATTTCGTAAGTCCGGTGGTGATCTGCTGTCCCGCGATTCTCCCAATAACCCCAAGCAGAGTACCGGCCGGGCAATAATAGCAATAGGATCTTGCTCCTATAAACAGCATGAAAAATATCATCAGATACAACTCAAAGACCAGATACTTAATCCTTTCGATATTTATTAATACCCTCACGGGAACGATCTCAGTCCCGGTGAAGAAGAATATTCCCCAGGCAACCATCAGGGCCAGGCAAATGACAATCATGAAAATTTGAAACACAAAAAGGATTGTCCGCATCCTCGGATGAACCACCTTTGATCGAGGACGTTGTTTATTATGAGGGATTAAGGGCAATGCTTCGCCAAAAGCCTCTGCATGAGCTCCGACAAATGTGCACAGCATACTGCAATGCCAGCGCCTTCCTAAGAATACTGTCCCGACGAGTACAATTAACTGGTATATGTAAAATACCCAGAGCGTAATAACAACTCCGTTCCAGTCCAGGATTTTTGTCAGGGAGACGGTCAGGTGAGCGCCTGTTACCGGTGCTTGAAATGGCAAAGATGCCCAGGGAAACGGCATCAAAGCAACATAGAATTCTGTAAATCGCAGTATGAATGGCAGGATCAGATACAAAAATAAAAACGATATGGAGAAACTGGCAAAACTGATCAGCCTGAATTTGGATATCTTACCTTTTGAAATTTTAACATATTTGACAGTTAAATAAAATCCAATAATCGTGGTTATCGATCGAATCCCATTCTCAAAGATGATAAAGATCCACTCAATTATTGCTTTAACTTCCGGGCTTGCGTTTTTCCTTACAACGCCCATTAAAAATCCTGCTACTAAACCTGAAATGATGAAAAAATAAACAGTGTATCGCAGTAATCTGATATAGCGCTGTGATTCTGCCTGCTTGTCCGTTTTACTCATCCGTTTCCAATTCAGTACCTTTCACCCTGTCTATCACAATTCCGATCTACTATTAGACAACGTTACAATCAGCGGCGCTTGATAAGGCCGTCCGTTTGTAACGATTGATTATGTGTGTTTTCTTTTCTTCTTTTTTGATTTTGGTTCTGGAAGCTCTTTAACTGTCACTCTTACTAAGTTGCTAATCCAATCCCTATCTTCAAGTTTATCATCTATTAGAAAATATAACCTTGCTCCCGGGTAGGGAGGTGCTTCAATTACATCTTTGATAAAAAGTCTTCCGGCTTCGGTTGGTTTAATAAATAATTGGTCATCGCATACGAGTGCCATTATTTTACCATCGCTATAAAGTGCATATTCACCAAACATTTTCTTGTATGTAATTTCACCGGCATTTTCAATTTGATCGACGACGAATTCAACAAAACCTAAATCTGATGACATTTGATTTCCTCTATTGTTCTTTGGTGATGATATTATATAAGGCAATTATGCCTGATATTCATATTGAATTCCTGATTGCCCTGATATGCTCCGGAGTCGTTCCGCAGCAGCCCCCGATTATTGACACACCGGCATCAACCAGTTCCTTAGACTTCTCCGCCATGAATTCAGGTGTTTCCGGATAAACAAGCTCCCCGTTCTCAATCAAAGGAAGACCGGCATTTGACTGGATAATGATGGGAAGAGTGGTGTGCTTTCTGTATTCCCTGGCTATCCTTATCATGTTCTCGATTCCGTTTCCGCAGTTGGAACCGATTACATCAGCACCGGCCTCCTCAAGAATTTTCACAGCCTTTTCGATCGTATCACCCATAATAGTGAAGAATCCTCTTGGGGTGGAGTCGTAAGTCATGGTCGCCATAACGGGGATTCCCGGTGCCTTCGTTTTAGCGGCTTTCAGAGCAAGAAGCGCTTCTCTTAGATCCATCATCGTTTCGATACAAATTACATCACATCCAGCTTCAGCGAAAGCCTGCATCTGAATTTCAAAACTATCGAAAATCACTTCAGGATCGGTATCCCCGTAGGGTTTAAGGATCTTTCCGCAGGGGCCGCAGGATGCAGACACATACGCCTTTCCTTCAACAACCTTCTTAACGACGGAAACAGCATTTCTATTAATCAGAGGAGCTTTATCCTCGAGAGAATAAGAGGCTAGTTTCAGGGGTGATCCTCCGAACGTATTCGTCTGAATTATATCGGCTCCGGCTTTGAGGTAAAGTATGGCTATATCCTCAAGTATATCGATCCTTGTGAGATTCATTCTTTCGGGGCACTCACCACTTTTGAGCCCCCTTTCGAACAGCATGGTTCCCATGGCTCCGTCCGCAACCAGTATTTCGCCATTGTTCAGGCGCTCAAGCAGTCTTTTCATCAACTGTTTTACCGGAAAAACGATTCAACGGTTTCAACCGCGTTTGCACCGTCGTAACTGTATGCGTCTGCGCCTATTTCAAGAGCGTATTCCTTCGAAACAGGTGCCCCTCCCACCATGATCTTGATTTTACCGTACAGCCCCTCAGCTTTTGCCAGGTCAACGACTTTCTTCATTGTTTGCATCGTTGTAGTAAGAAGAGCGGACATTCCGATTACATGAGCATTTTCTTCTCTGGCAACTCTGATGAATTTCTCAGCCGGAACATCGTTTCCAAGGTCAATGACTTCAAATCCGGCACCCTTGAGAAGAATTCCCACCAGATTCTTTCCGATATCGTGCAGATCATCCTTTACGGAACCTATCACTACTTTTCCCTTTATTGGAATTCCATCCTTGATAAGAAGCGGCTTCAGTACCTCCATTGCCCCGTTCATCGCTCTTGCGGCAAGAAGGACATCGGGAAGGAAAATTTCATGGTTCTTGAATTTCTCGCCAACGATATTCATTCCGGCAATTAGGCCATTATCCAGTATTTCACTTGGCGGTATCTGTTTCTCAACAGCGTCTTTTGTGAGTTTGACAACAATCTCATCAAAACCACCCTGCAGATTGAAAGATATCTGATTAAGAAGTTCCATAATTATCCTCCTGTGCATCAATAACAACATTTCGCATTCTCTCGATACATGATTTTGTTCTGCATGTATCACAGAACGGATATGAATTCGTAAATTCATGAGTTTCTCCGGGTCCGGCAATAAGCACTCCGGACACGGTCTTTATCGGACTCATAAGATAACTCTCGTTCAATGTTATACCTATCTCTTCCGGATTAAGAACTTCAAACAGTTTTTTTTGTCCGCTTATATGCCATCCACAATATCCCGGGCTGTAGTTCAAGACCCGCAGCGGATCTGATGATGACTCCTTCCCGGCAAGTTCCGTTTGAAGAAGATTCGCGATAGTATTCGCGAGTGAGTCTGCAGCGTATGACGAGACCGAATCAAGCATATAGCCGGCAGCATAATCTCCTTTGTCGAAGAGTTCTGTCACTTTCTCACTGAGAACAGGCCCGAGTGTAACAGCGAATAGAGCAAGGTAACTGCTTTTCCTGTAAATATCCTTTACCGGATTCTCCTGCTCGTTCAACCCTTCTCCGCGGAATACTTCCTCGAAATCGGACACTTCGATCCCGGCCATTATGCCCCTGGGTTCTGCGAGTTCTTGAAATGTTTTAATTGCTTCTACGTAGATCTTCTCGAAGTTCTCGCTGACCTCAGTTCCATCGGGAATGCCCTGGCTGCGGAGTATTTCATCTCGCGAAAGTCTTATATCCTCCAGAGTAAAATCAATAATCGATCTCATAAATCCTCATGTGGAAGTGAATCCATGCCGTACTTTGCGGCTTCCTTTTTCATTAGTCCGGTCATTTCCGCAAGAACATCATCAGGCAGCTCTGTGGGCTTCCATGCTTTCAGCAGTCTTTCGATCTCCATTTTCGCCCTATCGCCGATGCTAAGGCTCCCCTCTTCCATCCACCTTGAACTGTTCGCACGGTCAATTACAGCCCCCGGGAAATAATGCTCATCATGGAGGTACTTTCTTGTATGGTTGGCAATCAGAAGATGCTTGTCCCGCAGAAGTTCCTCGAAGATCGGTATGGAGGGAAAATCTTCCTTCGGTTCTATTCCCCTGGTCAGCCTGAGTGTCATCCCGCAGATCTCGTTATCAACAACCAGTTTTTCAAGGCTCTGGCAGCTTTCAAAATCAAGCATTCCGGGCCCGGATATGCTGTTTATGCCGGACAGAGCAGCAAGGGTCGCCCCCATCGAGGTTTCAAGACCCGCCTGAGCATCCAGCTGCTTCGCGTCGCTCAGGGCAATGTAAGCCTGGGTGGGAAGATTCAAATACTTACCGATCTCGTTATTTGCGCAGTCTATCATCTGCGTTTCAACAGCTCCCATAGGCGTGGTCTCGTACCTCACATCAAACGCGGCGGGTGAACCGCCGTAAATGATCGGAGTTCCCGGTTGTGTAAGTTGGCTCAGGACAACACCGCTTAATGTCTCGGCAGCATGCTGAACAATGGATCCAACCAGTGTCACTGGAGCCATGAAACCCGAAAGCGGCATCGAAATGTATTCAACAGGTATGAAGTGGTTCGCGCAATCGACCAGGTTCTGAGAAGTGACGTCGCTCCATTTCAAAGGAGCGGTCGGGCAGCATGAGAATATCGTAAGTGGTCTTTTCTTCAGCGCATCTCTCGATCCGCGGATGGCAAGCTGCAAATCTTTCATCACGTTAAATGCGTCAATTGTAAAAGCGCCCGTTACCACAGGTTTTTCGCAGTACAGAAGGCTCAGGAAAAGCCTGTAGCTGTCCGATATCCTCTCGTGAACATCCGCTGGAATGAACGCTGTACTCTGAGAGGCGATATTATCCAGTCCACTCATCAACTTCGCGTAATCTACATAATCGGCGGTTGACGGTTTCCTGATCTCACCGCTTGAAGGATCAAGGATATTAATCGCAGCTGAACCAGGTGTGAAGTAAACATTATGATCCCTCAGATCGTGTGTTTGCCTGCCCATGACATCGTATAGTTCAACCGAATCCGGCGCTGTCTCAAGGGCTTTATCTATGATGTCAGGAGTGAGAAACACATGATTTTCCCTCATGCCTACTGTAGCGCCATGATCAGAGAGCATCGAAAGAACACCGTCATTATGAATCTCTACACCCAGATCGCACAGGATGTCCCGCGCTTCTGAGATTATTCTCTCAATAAGTTCATCACTCAGCAGCCTTAGTACAGGTCTCATAAACGCTCCTTAACTTTCAAGAGAATTAAATACTGATGATTAACGGAAAGTAGAGATGAAGCCTCAGCTTGTCAAGATGAAGAGTACAATAACATCTGAGGCAAGTGAACCGAACAACTGTACATACCATTGCATTGACAGCCTGAGGTTGAGTCCGAACAGGATTCGTGCACCTGAACTTTCTCGAACTACAGCAGCTTCAATATATAGAAGAAGCCACAATAGCATATATTATTATAGAATATTTAAAATAAATAGATAATAATGCCCGGATGCAAGACCTGATAACATATAGCCGACCCCCCACATGATTAGTAAATTATGATCATC
>JAIORS010000066.1 GCA_021108005.1 Candidatus Aegiribacteria sp. | reverse complement strand
TCAGGTCTTGAATCCGGGCATTATTACCCCATTATATCTTATATATCCTAATAACATGCAATACAAACTAAATACTTCCTGCCATTCCTTGACATTTCTAAAAATGTGAATATTTAATCTTCTTCTTCACTCAATCGAAGGGCACCATTATGACTAAGATCAAAAGGCTGTATCAGTAATCAGAAACACCCTGTTCCTGCATACATGGAACAAGCTGTAATCAGTTTCAAAAACAGATATTGATCCCGGAGCAACCCGGCTTTTTAGGAATAATGAAATGCACTTTCAATTTGACGATACATTCGATGATTCTTCAATCAGGAAAACATCTACTTTTGATGTCCTGAGGAAGATATATCCTTTTCTTAAACCGCATAAGAAGTCCTTTGCAATCGCGACTGTTCTGCTGTTCCTATCCGTTGCAGCTGAGCTTTTAGGGCCTCTTATTCTTCGAATGGTGATTGATACGGCGATTCCCCGGAAGTCAGTGGGGGATATTGTGTTCTACTCTCTTCTGTTTGCGGGGACGTTCTCGTTCGCCATGGTCATGTCCTATCTGCAGGTGATAATAACAACGAAAGTAGGGCTTTCCGTCGTTAGAGACCTGAAGGAAAAGGTTTTCCGTCATATGCTTTCGCTTTCACTTTCCTTTTTCGACATGAATCCAACTGGAAAACTCATGGCAAGGGTTGAAAGTGATTCGGAGAGAGTAAGAATGCTGTTCAGTGATGTTTCAATGGCACTGCTCAGAAACGTGGCCATGGTAGGCGGAACACTTGGAATAATGCTTGTGGCTGATGCCAGGATAACAGTGTGGATCATCCTCTTATTGTTGCCTGTTGCGCTTCTGACGATTCCCGTTCTGAAAAAAATGAGGAAACTTTACAGAATAGTCAGATCCATCTATGCAGGAATATCCGGGTTCATTGCCGAATATGTAAGATCAGTACCGGTTCTACAGGTATTCGGCGCAACCGGGATGGCATCACGGAAGATTCATGAAGAAGGAGAACGATTCTTAAATAGTGAGGTGAAAGCCTACTTCTGGGAGTACGGATTCTGGAGTTTCTTGGGTAGCTGCGAAATTCTTGCTGTTATCGTTATTCTTCTATCCGGCAGGGCTGGAGTTGTTTCCGGTGTTGTGAGCATAGGTACCGTCGTCATGTTCGTGGAGTATACAAGGCGGCTTTTCGGGCCGGTTGTAATGTTTTCCGAAACACTGAATATGGTTCAAAGAGCAGCAGCCTCGGCCGAAAGGCTCTTCGACATTCTCGCAACGAAAACACTTACGCCGGATGGACATCTTGATGAAACTGATTTCCCTGAAGTATGGAAAGAAATACGTTTTGAGAACATCTGGTTCAGATACCCTGATGGCCCCTTGGTACTGAAAGATGTCTGTTTCACAATACCCAGAGAAACCATGGTTGCTATGGTGGGTTCAAGTGGGGGAGGCAAAAGCACAATTGTAAGTCTGCTGATGAGATTCTATGAGCCTTCGGAAGGCAGAATCACCATTGATGGAACCGATATCAGAGAATTTCGCCTGAGTGTCTGGAGAAGTAGACTGGGGCTTGTGCTCCAGAACGTAAATCTGTTTTCAGGAACACTGTCAGAGAACCTGACCGTTTTCAGGGAAGGTATACCCGAATCCACCCAGAGGGAAGCACTGAAAACCATAGAAGCTGAAGACATTCTGGAAGCCTTACCAGGGGGACTGAACGGTAGTATAAGTGAGGGAGGCCTGAACCTTTCGATGGGCCAGCGTCAGCTGATAAACTATGCGCGAGCTGTTCTTAAAGCACCCGAGATACTGGTTCTTGATGAAGCCACTTCATCTGTTGACCCGGGAACCGAGAAGCGGATACAGAGATCTACGAACCTTATAGTTAAGAACAGAACCGCGCTTGTAGTTGCTCACCGGCTGAGTACCGTTACTCATGCTTCAAAGATCCTTGTTGTCCAGCATGGTGTTATCGCGGAAGAAGGAACACACGAAGAACTTCTGAGCAGGGATGGAATCTATGCCGGTCTATGCCGTCTGCAGCTGCAGGGGGGTGCGTATGCCTGAGTATAGAGGATATCTGAAATGGATTGTAGGATTCTGGAAACCTCATAAGAAACATCTGGTTATTCTGGTAGTCTTCACTCTTGTATCCACTGCTGTAGCACTGAGTTTCCCGCTGGTTTTTCGCTATCTGCTTGATCACGTACAAAAGGTTCTGGGAGATGCCGAAGGCAGCAGCGAATTCCGGAAAATTGTAATAATTCTTTCAGTTCTTGTATTTGCAAGATTCATCGCGGGGTTGTATCCGGGGGCCAGGGCCTGGCTGAACAGCAAAATCGGTCGTGATATAAGAGACAGGGTTTTCTCGAATCTGATGAAGAAAGATTACAGATTCTGGAATACTTTCAGACCCGGAGACCTTACAACACGGCTTTCCGATGATATAGTGGATTACCCAAGGATAGCATGGTTCAGCTGTTCTGCTGTTTTCAGGGCTCTCGAATCATCATCGAGACTGGTGTTCTGCCTCGGAGTGATGTTCTTCATGAGCTGGGAACTGACACTGATAGCACTGGTTCCTCTACCGGTAATGTTCCTGATCTTTTCGCGGGTTGAGAACAGGCTGGGAAAAAGAGTTGAGGAAAGCAGAAAAGCTACAAGTCATACAGGAGATCTTCTTGACAGTACATTTGCCGGAATTCCCATAATCAAAGCCTACAATGCCGAGGAAGGTCAGGCGGGAAGACTTCGCCGCCTTCTTGATGAAAGGCTTGGCATAGATTTGTCCATAACAAGGCTTGTTATGCTTCTTCACGGTGTATACAGCGTTATTGGTCAGATAGGAAAAGTTACCGTCATGTTAATCGGAGGACTGTTCGTTATATGGAACCGTATAGGTATAGGGGAGTTCTACGCCTTCTACGTTTATCTTGATATGCTCCTCGCTCCAATGATGGATATCCCTAATCTGTTTATAGCATCCAGGCAGGCTTTTACATCCATAGACAGAGAGAGGGAAATCCTCGATTTTCCTGATTTTCCGAAAAGAGATGGAATTGAAGGCGAAGGAGCCATTTCGAGACTGAAGCTTGAAACAGCCGGTTTCAGATACCCGGGCACCAGTGCCGGAGTTATTGGGCTTGATATAGAACTCAGCAGTCCGGGGGTGTTCGCTTTAGTCGGCGAGGTCGGGAGCGGAAAATCCACCGTATTGAAAATGCTGACGCGCCAGCTGCCGTGCAGCGAGGGTAGAATTCTCTACAACGGAACCGATCTGAGAAAATTGTCTGATGAATACATGATCTCTGAAACGGGCTATGTCCCACAGGAATCCACTCTATTCAGCGAATCGGTTGGAGAAAATGTCAGGCTGGCCAGAAAAATTTCTGATGAAGTTGTAGCCGAGTCACTGCGAATAGCCGGACTTGATGGAACAGAACTTGAAGCCGGGGTGGAAACTGTACTCGGCCAGGGTGGAGTTGGGGTCAGCGGTGGGCAGAAGCAGCGTATCGCGATTGCCCGTGCCCTGGCCGGAAAACCTTCTCTGTTGCTCTTCGATGACTGTACTGCAGCGCTGGACGCTGAAAAGGAAGAGGCTTTCTGGAGAGAACTTACAGAAGCCAGAAAAGATGCTCTCATCCTTGTTGTTTCCCATAGACAGGCTACCGTCAGAAGGAGTAAAAAGGTGATATTTGTGCATGAAGGAGAATTAAAAGCATTTGATACACATGAGAATCTTCTCAGAAACAACAGACTCTATCGCCTGATTCTCGCCGCTGAAATGGAATAATGTACACGCCGGGATACCTGAGGTTGCTTGAAAATGGCGAGATAACCTCCAGAATCATGGAACTGGAGAAACTCCTCGAGGAATGCAATCTCTGCGGGCGCAGGTGCGGTGTAAACCGTCTGGCTGGCGAAAGGGGTTACTGCGAAGCCGGCCAGGTTCTGGAAGTAGCTTCCTCATGCATCCATGCGGGCGAGGAGCCGGTTCTTACCGGGGACTGTGGCGTTGGGAATATCTTCCTTGGAAGATGCAATATGAAATGCGTATTTTGCCAGAACCACCACATCAGCCAGCCTGAAGGTGATACTCCTTCAGCATGGGAGATGTCTGCAACTGCTCTGGCCCAGAAATTGCTCTCTTTTCAGGAAGAGGGTTGCCCCACAGCTGGTTTCGTATCACCAACCCATTTCGCTCCTCAGATATTCGAAGCGCTAAGCCAGGCAGCTGAGAGCGGTTTCAGACTGCCTGTGGTCTACAATACAAACGGGTACGATTCCATGGAGCTTCTCGCGTTGCTAGATGGCCTTGTGGATATATACCTTCCCGATTTCAAATACTGGAACAACGAATACGGAAAAATTTATTCCGATACTCCAAACTATCCTGAAACAACCATGAACTCCATCAGGGAGATGTTCAGGCAGGTGGGAAAGCTACAGATCAATTCAGAGGGAACGGCTGATAAGGGGTTATTAGTCCGTCTTCTGGTGTTGCCTGGTGATATCTCCGGAACAGAGGAGGTTCTTCGATTCATAGCGGAAGAACTGGGAACTGACGTTTTTATAAGCCTGATGTCCCAGTACTATCCCGCCCACAATTCCCACAGATATCCACCGCTTTCAAGAAAACTCAACCCGGAAGAATATTCAAGAGTGGTAAAGACCCTCGAGGATCTGGGATTTGAGAACGGATGGGTTCAGGATCCGGTAACCTCACCGGATAATTATCGACCAAATATTGACTTCAAACTTTAATGTCATTTACGTTGATAATGTGTCTATCGATTGGTGATTTTTGATATTATATTAATGATACTTTACTAATTTCACCCACAAGTTGAAGAAGTGTGGTACGTCCCCGATAACAAAGCATTAATCTTCTCAGCTGCAATTTTCCCTGAGAGAAGCATACCACCGAATACAGGACCCATTCGATGGGCTCCCATGGCTGCATTTGCAGCCATACCGGTAACAAAGAGGCCGGGCACAATTTCAACGGTGTTTTCCGCCAGAGCCTTCTCTCCCATGTCAGCGTTCATAGACCTTTCTCCCTCAATGCTGCCGGAAGGAGTTCTCAGTCTAAAACCAGTCTTTTCAATAACGGTGTGCAGAACCTCAAGCGGATGACCTGTAGCTTCGATCACATATTTTGCAGAGATACAAACGGGATCAACATGAAGACCGGCAATTTCAATCGGACTGGAGTTAACTACCACGCCGGTGATCCTTTCATGGTCCACCATTACGTCTTCCACTGAGAAAAGATTATAAATAGACACACCCGCCCTGCATGCTTCCGCTATGAGAGTGGCGATGGATTCAACTGAATTCGCAGTGAAGTAACCGGGAGAGTAAAGCGATGTTCTCACTCCAAGTTCCTCGAGAATACGTTTCCCTTCTTCTTGGACTACAATTACGTTATAGCCCATTCCTCCGCCCCACATGCCGCCCCCGGTGGAGAGCTTTCTGTCGAACAGAGCCACTTTATGACCCTTGAGAGCCAGTTCCCTTGCAGCAGTCAGTCCTGCAGGTCCGCCTCCTGTAACGGCCACATCCAGCTCAAGGTTGTCGAGCAAGCTGTTCATGTAAGTGTCTACAATAGCCCTGGTAATTTCAACTTCACTTAATTTGCTCAAGGAAATCTCCGATCTGTATTATGTTTTATTGTTCGATAAATCAGATATATCGCTTCAGCAGAATCCTGACCGCCTCCGTAACATCCTCTGCCGTCATTATCGCTGACACAACCGCAATACCATCGGCCCCCGCTTTGCGGACAGCATCCACATTTGAAGCATTTATTCCCCCGATAGCCACAAGGGGCAGCGGCGAAGCCTTCTTCAGCTTCGAAATCGCTCCGATTCCAAGAGGCTCTCCAATATCTGTCTTAGTTTCCGTTGGAAAGATAAGGTTGGCCGCGATATAATCGGCCCCCTCCCCATACGCGATTGCAGCTTCCTCCGGGGATCTGACAGATGCCCCTATCACTGCATCCGGCCCCAATAGCTTTCTTGCCATATGAACGGGCATATCATCCTGTCCAAGGTGAACCCCGTCGGCCCCGATAGCAAGAGCAACGTCTATCCTGTCGTTCACTATAAATAGCGCTCCGTGATCTCCGCAAAGGTCCCTCAGTATAACCGCCATGCTAATCAGTTCCCGGGTGGACGCGTTCTTGTCCCGCAGCTGCAATGTTCCCACTCCCGCCCGAAGGGCAAGCCTGCATGTACCCTCAACCCCCCTGCTTCCGCAAAGAACAGGGTCTGTTACCAGGTACAGTGAAAGCTGTTCAGGGTTCACGACAGGATTTCCGCCCTGACGCGGTTCCTGATGATTTCACAATCCAGATTTGAAAGGGCATCAAGAAAGCATGGTACGAAAGTTCCCGGACCGGCGCACACTTCCGCGGCGCTCTCTCCCGCAATACCAAGGGCGACAAGTCCTCCCAGCGCCGCATGGAATTGATCTTCAACCGATGCGCAGAAACAGGCTACGGAAGTTGACGCGGCGCAGCCAGTTCCGGTAACCCTTCCCATCATGGGATGACCGTTGTCTATCCTGGCCGTCCGCTCACCATCGGTGACGATATCGGTAACACCTGTAACCGCGATTACGCTGCCCGATTCCGCAGCAAAAGAAGAGATAAGATAAACGCGCCCCTCAACCGAATCCATAGAATCAACTCCGCGTACTTTACCCCCTGAGCCCGAGAGGGCAAGCACCTCTCCCGCGTTTCCGCGAACGATGGCAATATCAAGTTCACTTGAAATCATCTTCGCTGAATCAGTTCTCAATCTTGTAGCGCCAGCTCCCACAGGATCGAACACTATGGGTATACCGAGGTCGTTGGCCACCCTGCCCGCCGCCAGCATGCTTTTGACGATCTCCGGGTTGAGAGTGCCTATATTAAGAAGCAGTGCCCCCGCGAAGGAAACCATTTCGGGGGACTCCTCGATGCATGGCGCCATTACCGGAGCCGCCCCCAGACATAGTGTAACGTTTGCGGTGAAATTCATCACAACTGTATTTGTGATGTGATGTATCATAGGCTTTTTGTTTTGAATGGCAGCCAGGCCATTGCAGGCTATCTCTGCGGGTTTCATAAAAACCTCCGGATTTTCTTACGCCGGTATTACCCGGTTCAAGTTCAAGGGGTACCATTCTCAGGCCCGGACACTCCGGACCGCCCCCAATCCATCCCCAAAGCTATGAACAATGGATTTCATCGTCAAACAT
>JAIORS010000065.1 GCA_021108005.1 Candidatus Aegiribacteria sp. | reverse complement strand
TGAACTACCTGTCACATATGGAAGACGCCTATCTGATTCATCGAGTTGGCAGATACGATATTAAAAGAAAAAAACATCTCGAACTGAGAGCGAAATACTATGTAAACGATCTCGGAATTCGAAATGCTTCTATCGGATATAGAGAATCTGACATTTCCGGGATACTCGAGAACCTCGTATTCCTGGAATTGCATCGAAGGGGTTTCAGAGTAAGTACCGGCAGTATAGGGGAATACGAGGTTGATTTTGTCACCGAGAAGTCAGGAGAATTGGAGTATTTTCAGGTTGCCTATCTTCTTGCTTCACCGGAAACTGTAGAAAGAGAATTTCATTCACTTGAAGTGATAAAGGACAACTATCCCAAAACTGTAATAAGTATGGATGAGATGTATCAGGGTCGAAATGGAATCAGGCATATCAGTCTGCTGGAATTTCTCATTACTTGACATGTGAACGCACTTTTTAGTCTATTAGGTATACCAACTCCAACCGAAAGGAGGTGCACATGAGGAAAGGGAAAGGCATACGCACGGAGGTGCTGGCCTAGCTCAGCCCTCTAAAACTGAAACCCCCAACAAAGGAGGTGCACATGGTAGGAAACAAATACAAATGCGGGGAAGATAAGGTCTAACCTCTTCTCCCTATTAGGACGGGGCCGGAGCATACATTGCTTCGGCCCTCATTCCACCGGAAAATCCTTTGTCATATTATTCGTCTTAGATAGATGATGCTAACGTTATATTTCTATAAAAGATTCGAGGTTGTGAAGTGCATGATAATAAATTTATTTTTCATCCGATAGGTGTTATTCATTCCCCCCATGAAGAAAAATCCAAGACGCCAATCCAACCTGTCTTTTGCACGGACATTAAAGGAACAGTTGTATTAGATGTCGAATATGCTGATGGATTGAAAGATCTGCAGGGATTTTCTCATATCTATCTATTCTATTACTTCCACCAATCCCAGAAAACTTGTTTACGCCTGAAGCCATATCTTTCAGATCAGGAACATGGTATTTTCGCTACACGAACTCCACATCGCCCCAATAAATTAGGGATGAGTCTCGTGCGATTAGATAGAATTGAGGACAATATTCTTCATATTAAAGATATCGATATATTGGATGGTACACCTTTGATTGACATCAAGCCATATATACAGAGGTTCGATTCAAGGGAAAACACCAGATCAGGGTGGCAAGACGCTATTCCAGACGATGTTGCCTCCGTAAGAGGTTTGAGGAATTCTGAATTCCTATTGCTCTGAGATTATCCCCACATAAAATCTGCTGTATTCTATTTCATGTTCCTCTTTGGTTTCCAGTGTAATACTGCTCATTCTCTCAACGGTTTCTTCGGGCAGGGGGAATAGAACAAGAGTATTACCGCTCCAGGAACCGTTGTAGATCCAGTCTTCCCACGTACTCCACATGGCATTGATCTCATCCGATTTCATCGTTCCGCCAGCCCAGGAACAGAGGGTTTCA
>JAIORS010000064.1 GCA_021108005.1 Candidatus Aegiribacteria sp. | reverse complement strand
ATCGGAACTTTCAACAGGTTGTTCTATTAGCAGATCAGAAATCCTTGCTCATCAGCTTCCGCACTCATCGGCAAGGGCTTCGAACACCACTCAGGAGGACTCTACTACTTCCAACGGACCATCTTAGGGAAGTAATTACATAAATGAAGACATTTAGTATGATATAATGAAAAATTAATTTCCTTTATGTTAAGGAGGGTTTCGATGTTCAGCAAATTATGCAAAGCTAAACTTCAGCTTGTAACAGTAATTGTGGGGCTATTTATCATATGTCAGGTTGCTTCTGCCCAGACATGGCAGCAAGTATTGGATAACAATTTTGATTATGCAGAAACATTTGATCAGTTACAGGATTGGACAGGGGCAGGCTGGGGAGGTGTCTCATCTCCATCAGATATGCCCGTAAAGCTGAACGGAGATCCCTCTATATGGGAATACTATTCGTACTGGAATACCCACCACGACTACAATAATACATG
This sequence comes from Candidatus Aegiribacteria sp., assembly GCA_021108005.1. Classification (NCBI taxonomy): domain Bacteria; kingdom Pseudomonadati; genus Candidatus Aegiribacteria; species Candidatus Aegiribacteria sp. The sequence continues at coordinate 7,460 of JAIORS010000064.1, read as the reverse complement.
GATAGGATTTCATGGGAGCGAGAATGTCTGGTGTAATGACGGGAAATCATTGTGTATTGACTATGGCGGGAACAGAGGACCAAGTCGCCTGGGTTTTAGTATCGGTGATAGTCCTGACGATGGATACGAAGAAATATATATCTTCTTTATGAACAAGTATTACAAGAAATTCTTTCGTTACAATGCTGATGGATTTATTTATTTCCCTTATCTGAAGACTCTGCAGATATCAACAGGTTTCAGGGATATTGTTGACTGGGGTACCGTTGAGGAACAGGAAGAAGCAAGGGATGCGCCTCAACAACGCCATGTGTATGGATTGAATGATATCATTATGAACTTCATCACTGGCTCCAGCTGTCAAAACAAGCTGTATGGCCGTTACAATGTATTTTGTAGTGATAGTAATGGTTATACATATTATCAGGAAGCAACGGAAACTGCATACGATGCAGAGTACACACAATTTATTGAGTCAAACGAATGGTTCGGTATTGAATATCACTTCATATTAAGTAATCCTCATGGCCAGCAAAATGGACTGGCAGAGATATGGGTATACGATCAATTCGGAAATGTAACAGGACACGATACTTTAAATAGTATCGTAACAATTCAAGACGCTCCGGAATGGCCTTTATATCCACCGCCACCTGTACAGAACCATGTATTTAACCATAAATACAATAAATTCGTATGGGGTGGAAACAGATGTGATTATGGAAATGATTTTCTGAATTGTTTCGCTTTTACAGCAAATCCCGCAACAGACATTATCACGGTAGACGCAGAAGGAAGAGAGACCGGAGAAGTTGTCAAGATATCTTCAGATAGCCTTATTCCTGAACCCTTAGAAACGGGACACTGGTATTACATAATAGTCTTGAGCGATAGCAGTGTTAAGTTTGCTGATAGTTACAGTAATGCCATGAACGGAACAGCAATTGATATTTTATCAGCTGGAGCAGGTACCCATTATATGTCCGCATGGAGTAACTTGTACGTAGATGATATCGTTATGAACAGCACCAGGATTGGACCAACCTATTTTTCTTTGCTTGGTTCAGTTGGAATAAATCAAGCAGAAAATGACACTCCTCCCAAGTCTTTTAGAGCTTATCAAGGGGGGAATGCAGTAACCTTTTCTGGTGATTTTAATATAGGTGACAGTATTACTATTTATGATATCAACGGAAGAATGGTGCATGATTCAGCTAGTTACATTGAAACAACTTACCTGTGGAATCTGGATGGGATTACAAGCGGTATATATCTTTTTGCTGTACAATCAACTGATGGTAATATGATAACAAGCGGTAAGATTGTAGTGATAAGATAAGAAAGTGAACTGAGAATTTTATCAGTATCTGACTCTTATATGGAAAGAGATGGAATTTTCTTATATCTAATCCGATGTGACCAAACTTATGCAGTAATTATTTGAGTAAATTTACTCAATTTGCAGAGTATATGACTGAAGAATGGAGCTTATTGTCTGCTCTATTTCACTGAAGGTTCAGGATTCTCCGGTTCCGCCTCGGACCCCGGAGAAAATGGCCACGGCTTTCTGTCAGTGTTGTAGGACAGGAATTCAATGATCTCAGCTGCATAAAGGCTCAGATCTTTGCCGAAATCTTTCACGTTATCGTTCGGCTTCCGGGTAATCAGGGTACAGATAAACTGAAACAGGGCAATAAACACGACCAGCACAGCCACAAATCGAGCTGCCACGAAGAATATTATCATAAAGAGACCGCGCATAAGATCATCTGTGTAGTCCCGTTTTTCACCGTTTCGTTCTTCCATTGAACTAACTCCTTACATCTCAGATTAGAACGATTGTGCATATCTTGTGCTCATGGATTCCGCAATTCATACGTTGATTATTTGTGCTGATTGTGTTTTGTCAAGTTAATGAGCTAGTACACTATCAGGTATTAGTTGTCGGGAGATTGCGAAGTTATTTGGTGTTCCTGCAAGGCGCGGAAGAAGGCGCATAGCAACGCTATGTAACTGATTCCGTAACGTCGCAGGGGCATCAAAGAACGAGCAGGACACGACAGATAATGCCTGACAGTGTACTGATGATGTATGTGAAAGACAATTTCCTGATCCGATCAGTGCCATCAAATTACTCGAAGCTGCGCTTGACCACCAATCCGGATACCTTCATAATCAATTGTGGATGTTTACCTTATATCGTTAGGAGATATTATGTTCAATTTTCTTCTCATTATTCTTCCCTGTTTTTCCGGAACGATCGAAGCTGAAGTTCGGATTCCCTTCTTCCCGGACATACCGATCGTTGTTGAGGACACATGGCAGATACCTTACGCCTCAGAGATACAGGATATAGCCATAGACTGGTATGCGAATACCCTGGTTATCCGAAGTAGTGCCGACGGGAAACTCTATCTGGCAAACCCATACAACTGCGAATATCAGGGAGAGGTTGAGCTCCCGGCAGGTTCAGATGGCTTCGGAGTAGCTTGTAACATGGAGGTGTACTACGTCAACAGTTCCATTTCATCGATGATTTACTACTCCGATGGATCAGACTCATGGAGCGAATTTCCCAATCCGGCGTTAACCGATGGTACAGGTATGGATATCAATGATTATTTCTGCCACGATCTATCCCAGGCAACCGCTTCAAGCCCCTACCAGTTCTACTGCATTAAGCCTGACGGATCCAGCTATGATACGTATGGGCTGCCGGGGGTGACCGGTGAGATCAGTGGTTTCATGGGGCACGAAGTTGCAACACTTGACTGTCCTCCATACGCTATAATACTTACAACCAGGTTCGGTCATGAGTTCTTCTTCTTTCACAACGCCGGTAGTACATACACGCAATACGGCCAGGAGCCCTGCCCTGTTCCCGTATCAGAATCCCTGGGTCTTGCATGGAGTACGGACGGTTATGTCTACTGGAGCTACAAGGGGCAGGACAACGAGTACTATATAAGTAAACTGATGATACCCGTGTTCGGAGGAATCGAAGACGATCCGTTCACGGAAGAATCCCGGATCGAACATCTAAGCGCTGCCGGCAACCCTTCCATTGGCTCTGCTTCCCTGGCTGTTAACATCACCAATCCGGAACAGATACTGCTTGAGGTTTTCGATCTGTCCGGAAGGCTGGTGGAAGTACTGCATAACGGTCAGCTTGCGCACGGCGAGAGCACCTTCGATTTCAACGGCTCACCGGGTGTTTACACCGCATATCTGCGGTACTCCGAACAGGAAGAGACTCTCAGGTTCGTTCTGATAAGATAAGGCAGATATTCTTTCGAACCTATTCTACAGCGTTTCGCCGGGTGTAACCGGAAATCTCTTCAACGTTGTTGAGGGTGTTCCCACCTGTGTTCTAAACCATAGTACATGGGCCGGTATGAAGAACAACTTCTGAACGAAACATGATAAAGAGGGGACGGTATCGGAGATAACGGAAAATCCACTTTCCTATTGCTCAGTTGCCGCTGCTGCTTTTCCTCAAAAAGAGTAAAATCGACAGAGTTCTTGTTCAGGAACTTAAGGATGTAATCGAAACCCTCAAGATGTCTTCGCATGTAATCGAGAGCGGTGAGAAGACACCTGATAAAGATGAAATCATAATTCTCGGCACACAATAATCCGGGGACCTACCACTGGCTCGTCATGTAGGCTATTCCACCACCTATAATCCCCGCAGATGTTAGACCCATACCCGCATACGAGCCAAAACGCAGACCTACCTGCAGCACCTGATCGTGACCGGATTCGAAGTTATCGACAAAGTCCAGTCTGGTGGAAAGACCCACCCAGTCTTTCCAGCCGACAGATAATTCTACGGTATAACCGGCAAATCCATCGGGAGGTGGACTGTCTGTAAGGATCAGTCCTGAAGAGAAATCGAGATGGAAGTCGTCATCCAGGTGGTATCTGAGATTTGCCCTGAACCCCATCTGGCTATGCCAACCACCGTTTCTGTAGGCGCTGTAGAAAAGTGACGGTCCCAGGTCGAACCTTCCGTTCAGAACGAACATCCAGCCAAGACTGGTAGACATGTCCAAATCGCGGATGATTAAGCTATCTGACTGGCTGACCGGAAGACCAAAATAGAAATCCGTTATGGGGTAGGATGTGCAGGTTCTGCTGTGGTCATAGCGTATACATGCCTCCCCGGACACAATGGATACTATGAGCAAAGATATAATACAGAACATCCATGAAATTGTCTTCATTAATAATTCTCCAGTAGTTTTTATAAGTTCGATGACACATTTTATCATTACGCAACCATACCTTTATTATGATATCCTGTCGATGATTTCATGAGGATGAACAGTGGAAAAAATTGGCATGGCTTGACGGAGATCCCATTATGTATCATGAATAAGGTTAGATTGTGCTTTAGTCATTACTGCCGAACTAACCAAAGGAGTTTTCTCTGAGTTACTTATCCTTTCAGATGTGCATGACACAAGTGTGCGGAACCGGCTTCCGGTCTTTCGTGAAGGGAGTTGCTGTAATCCGCACTGGCTGAGAGGAAGGTAGACATCATGAGAAGGCTGACCAAAACCCTGCTCATATCTATATCGTTTTTAATGCTCATGTCCGGTTGCGGATCAGGTGGTCAGGAGATAACCATCGAACCGTGGGAGATTCTCCTGGCGAACCTGGAAAACGCCTGGAACAACCGGGACATGACCCTGCTGAGAAGCTGCTTCCGGGACGACTTCCAACACCACCTGTTATCTGAGGATTGGGCCGACTACGACGATGACGGTATCCCTGATACTTACTGGGGAGAGGAGATCGAACTGGATTTCGCTGAGACGGCTTTCAACGATGCCGACTCTATCTTCTTCTCGTTGTCAGGTGGCGTTGCCTACACATGGCCTGACGACACTACAGGAGTATCCATAGCGGTGACCAGAGACATGACCAAGGAAATCTACTTCCCGAACGACACCCTGCTGGAGTCTGGGCAGGTCATGTTCGTATGCATACCCGACTCAGAGGATGACTGGTACATACAGCACTGGTTCGATCAGGGGGAATGGGAATGATTAAGCCCATGAGAAGTAATAGAAGAAAAGTCTTCATCCTGGCTTCTGCAATAGTATCCGCGATACTGATTTCGGTAGCCTGCACCAGCACCGACACCACCGGACCGGAGATCAAGCCCCAGGGTGCCGTGGGCTGCCACCGACAGTGCCTGGATGGTGATCGAGAATCTCAGATACGCTTACATAACCATTGACCTGTAACTCTACATGAACTGCTTCAGGGATGATTTTGAGTTTTGGCTCCTGGGGAGCGATAAAGATGGACTTCTCATGGATCGAGCACGATTCGGTACTGCTATAGTATTCATGATCGGGGCTGTCGTCCTGTCATGAGGAAGAGAAGAGTGAATCTACCGACCGATTTCACAGGGTTCGAGGGGCATTGGGTTGGCTCACCGGGCGTAACCGGAAATCTCTTCAACGTTGTTGAGGGTGTTCCCTCCTGTTTTCTCAACCATAGTACATGGGCCGGTATGAAGAACATCTTCTGAACGAAACATGATAAAGAGGGGACGGTATCGGAGATGACGGAAAATCCACTTTCCTATTGCTTTACCTGCGCTGCAATGATGATTCTAACCGGAACGTTGCACAGTCAGGCATTTCTATCCAATCTTGAAGCGGGAAAGGATGATCCGATCTATACAACTTACGCTGCCCCGCTCAGCCGTTCGGAATTCATTGTTGACGAAGGGTACGTATTCAAATGGTACGATTTGCAGGACGGGATTGATTTCGAAACGGACAATGGCGGAAGCCTCTGCATCGGGTTTACACTGAATGGAGAGTTCCGATACTACTTAAATGAGCTTTTTGCGGAACCGATTATCACAACATCGTACAGTGATCTAGTTAAATATTACTATTATCCTTTTGAAGGCATACGCGTTGAGATATTCTTTGATGTTTACAGTTCAAGAATTGCGATACAGGATATTATCATCATAAATGAGAGCGGTTCCGATGCGGAGTTAACAGTCTATCCATTTTTCTATCATCGTACGGACGAGATTACAGATGTATCGATAATCGATCCTGGATATGACGGTTTTATTTTTCAGCATAAAGAGAGACCGGACGGCTGGACAATCTCCCATGGTGTGCCTTATCAGGAAGATCTTATCAACGTTTATATTATCGATTCGGAAGCCGATGATTTTGGCGCTTATACTCATTTGACCGATTCCGACTTTTTCAGCGATGTTCTAAATAGCCGATTGCCCAATACTATTCCCGGGGCTGACATTAAAATAGCAGCTATGCAAAAATCCTTATCAATTCCATCAGGTCGGAGTTCTCAACTGCGAATAATCAGAGGCGTGGCCGAGTCCGAATCCGATCTGAATGATCTGATCGCGGAATGTAGAAATTTCAGGTTCATTGATTTGCAGCCCTTTGTGGAGGACGCCGAACAAATTTATAGCAACATCCCGAATTTAACATTTTCGAACCAAGAGTACGAAATGCTGTACTGGAGCGCTTTTTCATTGATGCGGCAGTGTATGATGCCGCCGGAAGGTGAATGCTCTTACAATTATTATGTTTTCTCGCGCGAACCGACCTGGGGCTGGGGACACGGCGGACAGGTTTTCCACGAAAGCCTGGCAATGATCGCCTACGCTTTTATGGACGGACAAAGCGCCATGAATTCCCAACGCGTTTATATGGAACGGCAATGGGCGGACGGGTATATCAATTATCGAACCGGTCCCTATTTGAATGAAACTATTCCCCACGCTGGTCAATACACAACATCCGCTCCCCTGTTCAGTTGGGAAAACTGGGAGATTTACCGAATTACGGGAGATACACTGTTTCTGCGGGATGCCTATCAATCCGGGTCAGAATTCTATCGATACTGGCTGGATAACCGGAACGCCGATGAAGACAGCCTCTGTGAATGGGGCGCCCACGCTGTATTAGAAAGTTTGCGCGACGGATATGTGGCAGTATGGGATCAGGTCGGATGGCCTGCCAACTTCGAAGGTCTGGATTTGAATGTCATGTTGGTTAGTGAGGCGTATTCATTGGCCCAAATGGCTTTGGAACTGGGAAATACGAGCGAATACAACTACTGGACAAATGAAGCTGCCCAACGCATGAATGCGATCAGCAATACTTTCTGGGATGAGCAGACCGGTTTCTTTTATCATGTTGATATGACCGATCATGATTTTACATTCAATTCTGCCGATGATCTGAAACGGCAGGAGATTATTGGTTTTCTTCCACTGTGGGCGAAGAGCGCAACCGATGAGCAGGCCGAGGAACTTGTTCGGGTGTTGACCGATACTGATAAATTCTGGCGCGTTTATGGAATTCCTTCGTTGGCGGCTGATGACATCTACTACAATCCTGAAGGTTACTGGAACGGTCCGGTCTGGGTTCAATGGCAGTATCTGATTT
>JAIORS010000063.1 GCA_021108005.1 Candidatus Aegiribacteria sp. | reverse complement strand
CAACACTTGATGGCGCATCCGCTTCCGTAACCGATATAATGGCAGTAGTACGGGAACCCTGAAGAAACAATAAGAATTTGGATTTTCCGCCGTTCCGGTAACATCTCCCGAAGTAACTCATCCGTTCCTGAATACCCCAATATTCCTGCCATGGAATGTAATCCGCTGAATCCCGGTGTACCGTTGTCAGCATCTGCTGTATATTCAAAATTCACGTTTTAGAAAAAACAACAGAAAGGGAATTGATATGGCAGCACAGTACAGCACTCCGCCGGAGATGAAGATAGACACGGACAGAACGTACCTGTTAACAATTGAAACCGATCGCGGCGCGATAGAACTGGAACTCTTTCCGGAGTACGCTCCGAAAACCGTTAATAACTTCATCAGTCTCGCGAAGGATGGTTATTACGACGGGATTACGTTTCACAGGGTTATACCGAATTTCATGATACAGGGTGGCGATCCCACAGGAACGGGCCGAGGAGGGCCAGGTTACAACTTCGAGGATGAATTCGACGGAAATCCGCTCAAGCATGAAACCGGCTCACTGTCCATGGCGAACGCCGGCCCCGGCACAAATGGCAGCCAGTTCTTCATCACACATGCGCCCCAGCCTCATCTTAACGGAAAGCATACAGTATTCGGGAAGGTTACAGCGGGTCAGGATGTCGTGGACACAATCCGTCAGGGTGATGTGATGATTAAAATATCGGTGGCTGACTGAGGATTCCGAATTGCATATCTTCAGCTTTGCTGAAGTAATCTGATTTGTTTTAAGCATGAAACCTTATAGGGGAGGATAGAAATGCCTGAAGAGATGAACGGTAGCACTGATCCTGCCGCAGAACCGGCTCCAGAATCTCAGAGTGAACCCGCTGCGGGACCGGTGGAAACACCCGCTGAGAATATTGCTGCGGACGATTCTAAACCTGAAATTCATGAGATAAGCTGCAGTAACTGCGGAGCGCCTCTAGCGTATATGGAGGGTGAGGCTGTCATTACCTGTGAGTACTGCGGCACCACAACGATGCTTGCGGGTTACGATAACATCGTAACGGTTGAATCTCACTATCTTCTGCCTCCCAAAGTCGGCCGGGATGAAGCCATAGGCATAGCCTCAGGCTGGTTGAAAAAGGGTTTCTACAAATCGAAGGAGCTTCCCAACAAAGTCAGCTGGAGAGAGACTGAAGCAAGGGTTCTTCCCTACTGGATAGTCAGATGCACCGGAAATACCCGCTGGAGCGGCCAGCAGAAACGAACGAGAACTGTAGGCGAGGGAAAGAATAAAAGAACAGAGACTTACTGGGAACCGGTTCAGGGACGGATTACCGATGATTATACATGGCCCGTTTACGCCAGGGAAGATACTTCGGAATTCTGGGGGATCAGGAATATGGAACCCGGGCAGCAATGTGTATTCCCCGACTGGGGCAAGTTCTTTCTCAGAATAGGGGGTTCGAAAAAAGCTCCCAACAAGAATCTTCTCGAGGGCAAGAAGGACTTTTCCATAGATGAGCTGAAGAAGCTCAATATGCAGGAGCATATCGTCAACGGACAGATTATTCAGGAAAGGGCCGAAACATCCGCAAGGAACAGGATAATAGAACTTCATCAGCAGAAGGCAGAAAGCAAAGCCACAAAGGTTACCGATATAGATACAACCATAGATGTCCAGGGCGTTGATCTCGTCTATGTTCCCATCTGGGAGCTTGTGTACAGTTTTGCGGGTAAGGATTACCATGTACTTGTGGACGCAAGCCGCCAGGAGGTTCTTTCAGGCGAGGCTCCCGTGGGTAAGTGGGCTAAAGCCACCATCTTTGACGTTGTTTTCCTGCTGATTGCGGTAATATTCGCGGCCATAGGCGGCACGGCCGAAGGAGCTTCATGGCCCTGGATAGGGGCAGCTGTTTTCGGCGGAAGCGCGATCGCCTACTCCATCTGGACCGCGACAGTAAAGGAGTGAAGGATAGTCTAATTCTGTTTCAGCTCAAGTCTGTAGAGCCTTGGATAGTCTTCGGGAATAAGATCCCAGGCAACTATCCCATGTTCGTTTACTTCTACATGTATCATGGCTGAATCCGGGAATACGTTGAGCGTTACCTGTCTGATTATCTTTCCTTCGGGTGAAAAGACATCCCACATCATTTCCTCGGTTGTTCCGCGCTGTGCCCATAGGTTACCAAGTGAATCAATCCCGAGATTTTCTATCTGGGGTGCGAATTCAGTATATTCGCCGCTTATCTGTTGGCCATTACCGTTTTCATCCTGAACCATGAAGGTGGCCACTGGAACATAAATGAACCTGTCAATTTCTTCCTGTGGAATAAGAACTGATTCCGATTCAATTGTGTCAACAGGCTCGCCATCTAAGTTGTACACTTCAATGAGATAATCCTCTGTGTTCATTCTGTGCAGATAAACCCTGCCATGGCTGTCAGAAGTAACAGCCAGGTAGCCAGGCCTGAAATCGTACTCTTCCTGCCCGAAATCGAAAAGGTGGGAAAATGGTGTTGCCCTTGGTTCTTCGGAAGTTCCCTCCCATATATTCAGCTCGTATCCCATCTTGTACGTTTCTTCGATCTGACGGGTGGGGCAGGAGTATATAACAAAACAGGAATCACCTGCTGCCGTCATTGTAAGTGGCATTTCAAAGCCCAGGTTTGGCCTGCTGCCAAGATATTCGCCCTGGGGTGAGAAGAAGCACACTTCCCTGTCCATCCAGTCCATCGCTGCAATTCTGCCATCACCCAGAACAGTCATCTGTCCCGGAAGGTTGAATTTACCTGGTGCTTCACCCAGACCGCCAAAAGAAGATACAAACTCACAGTTCTCATCGTAGGTTGAAATAAGTCCTGTTGATCTGTCAAAAAGGATAACTTCCCCTCCTGGCAGAACTTCTGCCTTTATGATAGAGCCTATCATGTAGCAGCTGTCGCCCATGAGTACACCTATGGAATCGGTTACTATCAGTGTATCGATTCCTATTTCGATGATATCTTCCTGTGGAGGTGTGGTTTCTTCACCACCGCAAGCTAGAAATAGTGTCAATGTGACTGCAAGACATCCGGTAATTTTCATTTCATTCTCCGATACAGTTTGATTAAATGTGAATAGTAACAATATATGTTCAGGGGCAGTATTTCAGTCAACATTTCCATATTCGAATATGGGATGGAACTAAGGTGTCCTGCCGGGATAGTACGCAAGTGCAAGCACTGATTATTTCTGATTATATAGAATTCGAAGTTTTTGCTTCGTTCCTTCATAGTTTGTGTATAGTTTTATATAGCAAGTATATAGGAATTATTATGTTCGATTTTTTGCGAAAATCGTTTTTCTGATGTATTGTTTACCGGTATAAATCAAAAGAACGAACGGGGGTTGTCCCGGTGAAGCTTACCCATAATGCCATTTCCAGGCCTGTCGCGGTCACAGTCCTCTCCATAGTTGCTGCCCTTCTCGGAACGGTCGCGGTGATGAAAATGCCGGTGGACCTTCTTCCTTCTGTCGAATACCCCAGGCTTACCATTGAAACCACATATCCGTCATCGAGCCCGTACGAGGTTGAACGCCTGGTCACAGACCCCCTTGAGAACGCGGTAGCAGGGGTACGCGGGCTGAGAAGCTACACTTCCAGGTCCTACGGAGACAGAAGCCGTGTTACGCTTGAGTTCGACTGGGGCGCAAGGATGGACTTTACCAGGCTGGAAGTCAGGGAGAAGCTGGATGTAGCCGGATGGTCTCTTCCCGATGAGGCTGGAAGACCTACTATCGTAGATTACGACCCTTCGCGAAGGCCGTTCATGGAAATACTCATGACGATGGAATCGGGAGACTGGACCGAGGTCACAGATTTTGCCAGAAGGATCGTGACCACCAGAATTGATCAGGCCGAAGGTGTGGCTGGATGTGAAATCCAGGGGGAGGCTGAACCAGCTGTATTCGTGCGATTGAGGGAAGGTGTTGTTGAAGAACTTAACCTTGATCCCAAGTTTATATCCCAGGCTCTCCAGGGGGCTAACGTATCCATGTCCGGAGGGCTTGTCCGTGACGGGCAGCGGGAGTACTTCCTGTCGCTTGAAGGTGAGTTCTCCAGCCTTTCCGATGTTGAAAGCACTGTAATAGGAATAAGGGGCACAACGCCCCTGTTGCTGAGCGATATCGCTCTGGTCTCACTTGGCGAAAAACCAGTTACCGAATGGGCGAGTTTCAACGGTGAGCGATGCCTTATTATCCGCGTAAGGAAAATGGCTGAATCCAACACTGTTGAGGTTGCCAGGGAGGTTGCGGAACTCGTCGAAGAACTGGGCGGGGAATACGAGGCACTTGAACTTGAAATAATACAGAACGACGCTGAATTTATAGAAGATTCAATAGGTGAAGTAATCGAGGCTCTTATTCTTGGTGGTCTTCTTGCTTTCGGAGTCCTCTTCTTCTTCCTGAGAGACTGGAGAAGCCCGCTGATACTGGGTCTTTCACTTCCACTGAGTATCGCTATCGCGCTTTTCTTCCTGTTCTTATCTGGCGTTACACTCAACATCATGTCGCTTGGCGGCCTTGCCCTCGGAACCGGGTTACTTGTTGACAACGCGGTTGTAGTGCTTGAGGCCATATACAGGCGGCGGGAAAACGGTGAAGAAGCGTTCAGCGGAGCCGATTCCGGTACGTCGGAAGTCGGCAAGGCCATTACAGCAAGCACACTCACAACGCTTATTGTTTTCTTCCCGGTTGTATACATGGAAGGGATAACCAGCCAGCTGTTCCGTGATCAGGCTCTGGCAGTGGGATTCGCCCTGATAGCAAGTCTTCTCGTAGCGGTTACTGTAATTCCCGCTCTTACCGCGAGAATCAGAAGGATAAAGACAGGCAACGATGTAACAACAAGGTTGAAGAATCGGTACGCCAATATCATGAAGAAGGCTCTTAAGCATCCCGTAGCCATTATGACCGGAGTTACCGCAGCATTTTTAATTGCGCTGCTAGCGGGGCTGGGGCTTCCAATGCAGCTTCTTCCAAGCACACCGGTTGATCAGCTTGAAATTTCGTATTCAGCTCCCAGAGGTACATCCATGCAGCAGATGATAGAGCTTTCCGCCGAGGTCACAGGGCTGGCTGTATCTTCCGGCGCCGACTGGGCTTCCGGACGCAGCGGAGTTCGATCGGGAGAGGGCGTGGACGCTATCATCACGGCCTCATACCCATCTCCGGAGGATGCCCGGAAGGCCATGCCGGTGCTCAGAAATACCTGGAATTCCATGTTCAGTTTCCCCATCACAGTTGAAAAACGGGAATCCCTTCTTGGTGAGATACTCGGTGGCGGAAGTTCCTTCACCGTTTATCTTGAAGGGGAGAGTATCGATACCGATCTTATGGCAGCTGAAAGCCTTGCGGCTATACTGTCTCAGTATGAGGGAGTGGAGTCGGCGGACGTTCAGTACCTTCCGGGCAAACCGGAGATGGTACTTGACCTTGACCAGGAACTGCTGAACCTGTACGGATTGACTGCTAACGATGTCGCTGATTTTGTGGAAAGTTTATCAAGAGGCATTACGGCAACCACTTATTACAGGCAGGATGAAAGGGTGGACGTTGTCCTTCTTGCCGGAAGCGGTGAGGGAATACCTACGGATTCGCTTCTTGCCAGATCGATACCTACATCATCCGGACTTCTCGCTCTCGAGAGGATAGCGGAACCGTACCGTCAGCAGACACCCGGCTATATAGAACACAACCAGGGAAATAGAGCGGTGGGCGTACAGGTGCAGGGATCGGGAAGCAACCTGGCGAGGATATCGAATGAAGTAGCTGCCGCAGCTGATACACTGCTCTGGGAGGTCCCCGTTCAGCTGAGGCAGGGGGATGAGATCGAGGAGATGAACAGAACCACATCGAGTCTTGTGCTTGCCGCGCTGCTTGCCATCGGCCTGGTTTACGTTCTGCTCGCGACACAGTTTGAATCCTTCCGCGAGCCCTTCGTTATAATGTTTACCGTTCCCCTGGGGATTATCGGTGTCGTCATAGGCCTGGGGCTTTTCGGCCAGAGCTGGAACGCGCTTTCAGGTATTGGGCTCGTTGTTCTGTGCGGTATTGTGGTTAATGACGGAATTCTTCTGGTCGAGAGGGTAGGCCAGCTCAGGAAGCAGGGTCTTGCGAAGAACGATGCGATAATTCAGGCAGGAAGAGACCGATTCAGGCCAGTACTTATGACCACCGTAACGACGGTCCTTGGCCTTCTTCCCATGGCAATTGGGTTCGGTTCGGGAGCGAGTCTCCGCCAGCCTCTAGCGATTGCGGTAATTGGAGGAATATCGGTAGCCACGGCGCTGACACTGATAGTTGTTCCCATCCTTTACAGGCTGCTTTCAGGAAAGAGGGATACAGTTGTCGATGGTTGATCTGGTTCTCCGCAGGCCGCGGGGGACAGCAGTCATTTTCGCAGCCCTTCTTGTCCTTGCGATAGTCTCTTTCAACAGGGTGCCGCTAGAGGGAACACCTGACGCTACACTGCCGACGTTGAATATCACCGCTTACTGGACCGGAGCTGATCCCGAAGCCATCTGCGAACAGGTGACCCGTCCAATAGAAGATATCGCCCGGGAAGTTGAAGGTGTCATAGAGGTCTCTTCAACTTCAAGGCCAGACCGGAGCAACGTAGAAGTATCCTTTGAAAAAGGAACGGATATGGACGTCGCGTCAATGGAACTCACCGAGAGGATTTCATTCCTGCGGGATGAACTCCCCAGCGCTGTCATGATTGGAAGCGTTACGCAGGCCGTCCCCAGGGAACTTACCAGCGAAGGGTTCCTGATTTACGCTATCACCGGAGCCGAACCCTCCGTACTCAAGCAGATTGCCGATGACATCATCGTTCCCAGAATCGAGCGCATCGAGGGTATCAGCTCGGTAATCGTTGAAGGGCTGGGTCAGCAGGAAATCGTTCTAGACATAGACCGTGACGCCCTGAACTCCCTTGATCTTACCCTCATCGAAATTGCCGGCGCGGTTACTAACGGTATTGTGGACAGAAATACCGGTGTCGCCGTAGACACCTCGGGACTCGAAGCGGTAATCCGCCTCTCCACCGTTCCGGGGACTGTGGCTGAATTGGAAGATCTTGTCGTTTCAAGCCGGGGCGGAAGGTTCGTTACCCTGTCCGATGTTACCAGCAGAATACTGGTGGATTATAACACCACCGAGAATTTTATATACAGATACAACGGAATGGATCAGGTAAGCCTTCAGATAGACCGAAATTCATCAAGCAATGCCGTCCGTGCTGCCGGGCTTGTGAAGAAGGAGATTGAGGAACTTGAGGCTGACCTGCCTGAAGGCATAGAACTCAATCTTAACGAGGATGGTACGGAGGGTATAACAAATGATCTCAAGGATCTTTCCTGGAGAGCTCTTATTTCACTTATCGCTATTGTTCTTATCCTTCTTCTACTGAATCACAGCCCACTTTCGACACCACTGATAATAAGCTCAATTGTTTTTTCCGCCGCGATGGCGGTTACGGCGGTGTATCTTGCGGGTTACAGTATCAATGTACTTACCCTCAGCGCACTTGCAATCGCGTTCGGGCTTCTCGTTGACGGTGCTGTTGTTGTGCTTGAGGCTATAGGCTTCCGCAGGAGACAGGGGATGTCCCCGATGGATGCGGCAGACAAAGGCGCGAAGGAAGTGGCCATGCCCATTCTTGGGGGCATACTCACCACTATGGTGGCCCTTGTGCCGCTTCTTGCCAGTGAAGGTATTCTGAAACTTTATTATCAGCCTTTCGCCTTCACTATAGCCGCTACACTTACGGCTTCCTATTTCATCTGTCTTACTCTGGTACCGTCGATAGCTGGAAGATGGAAATCGAACAAATGGTACAGAGAAAGGAAATGGGACAGGCATCTCGCTAAAATGATAGCGGTTCTTCATCATCGTCCCCTGATAGCAGTAATCCTTGCTTTACTGCTTGTGGGTGGAGCGGTTTACGTATTCCTCGCAAAGGTCGAAAAGGGAGAAGAATGGGGCTTCAGCTTCGATGTGGATTTCATAAGGGTATGGATGCAATACCCACCGGGAACACCACAGGATGTTGTGGACGAGGTAGCAAAGGGTTTTGAGGATATTCTGGCGAACAGGGATGGAATTGAATCTACAAGAACTCAGGTATTTGGAGAAAGTGCAATGATCTATTCAATTCTCACCGAAGAGGCTGTTCAAACCGGATACGGCCTTCAGATCGAGGCCGAAGCAGTGGCGTACGCTACGACCCTGGGGGGTACCCGGACCGTGGTTGTCAGGGGTATGAATCCCGAACCATACTGGAGAAGTACCAGAAGCGCGGGAATGATGCAGACCATTGAACTCAGAGGTTTCGATTATCAGGGGCTCAAGGATATAGCTCTGGCCATGCAGATCATGCTGGAGAGACACCCCAGGGTTGGTGAGGTCAATATCAACTGGGACACCAGAAACCCCGAGCGGAATCAGCTTGCGGTGGTATTCGACAGGCAGGAGCTTGCGGACCTTGGGGTCAATCCCTACCAGATATTCCAGGCTTTCCGTTACAACCTGGCCGGTGGGTACGGCAGAGAGATTCAGATAGGCGATGAAAGCATCGATATGACATTCAGAATAGACGGTATGGAAAATCCGGAGCTTTCCAATGTACTCGATAGCCGCATAACGACAGGCGGCGGTACTATGGAACTGGGCGATATAATCCAGATCGATACTCTCGATGTGCAGGGTTCGGTTGAAAGGGAAAACGGAGAGTACATCCGTACGGTTGCCTATTCGTTCATGGGAGCCGAAAGAATGGCTGCCCGATTCAGGGTCTCACTTCTTGACAATCTTGAACTTCCATCAGGTTACAGAGTCTACGAAGAGGAGTATATACCATTCTGGCTGCAGGATGATGGTACTGACATGAATCTTATCGTACTGCTTGCGATAATAGCCGTATTTGCCGTTACCGCGATTGTGTTTGAATCCTTTAAAGCTCCACTTTACATACTTGCAGTCATACCCATGGCTATGGTGGGAGTGGTTGCCGGTTTCTGGATATTTGACAAGGTTTTTTCTCCGCAGGCTTACGTAGGGAGCGTTTTTCTCGTTGGAATTGCGGTTAACAATTCAATATTGCTGGTAGACAGTTTTCAGAAGAAGAAGAAAGCCGGCATAGATATCAAAAAAGCTGCGGACATGGTGGTCGCGGAAAGGCTCAGACCCATTCTGCAGACCAGTGCCACAACGATTCTGGGGCTCCTCCCTCTGGTTTTATGGCCTATTTCGAAGACAAATGATCTGTGGGAGAATTTGTCATTCACAGTTGTGTGCGGCATGCTCATTTCTACTCCTCTTGTGTTGATATCTCTGCCGGCCTTGATACAGTTGACTTCCCGGAAAGGGAGGAAGAAAAAGTGATTAACAAAGTGTTTTTTGCAGTTACAGTTATTATTCTCTCTATCGCCGCCTGTGGGGGTGAGGAGGAAGAAGCCGAAAGGGAGACTCTTGAGCCCTCGCCCCTTCCGGTAGCAGCTTCCGCTGCTGTCGTTGACACGCTGTTCGAAGTTGTCAGTTCAACGGGAAGGATAGCCTCGGCAAGAACCCAGTCCCTCTCAGCCCAGATCCAGGGTGAAGTGGTCCTGGCGCCTGAATACGTTGGAATGGAAGTAAGCGACGGAGAAGTGGTGTTCAGGATAGCCTCTGGCGAAAGCGCTTCCAGGTTATCGAGCGCCAGCAGTTCTTACAGGAACGCACAGTCGCTGTACGAATTCGAATGCGAGAATTACAGGGGCGAACTTACGCCGGAAGTGAAAAGCATGCTGCGGCAGACAACCGGGCTTGCCGATGCTCAGACAAGCCTTGCCTCAGCTCAGACGCAGTACAGCAACGCTGCCATTACGGCAGGCTTTGATGGTGTAATATCGGATGTCTCTGCCAGGGAAGGCATGGTTGTTTACCCGGGCACGGTTCTGGGAGAAATAATAGACCCCTGGAGCCTTCAGGCCACGGTAAACCTCGATGAGCGCGAGCTCGCCAGGTGCGCAGGCGGGCAGAGGGTTTACGTGACCGTTCCCTCTCTCAACGACACAACACTGGTTGGAACCGTAGCATCGGTATCCCCCGTTATTAACCCTTCGATGAGAGCTGGAGAAGTTATAATTGACCTCCCCGCAGTGCCTAACCTCAGAACCGGAGCCACTGCAAGGCTCGAGATAGTTATAGCCGTGTATCCTGATCAGCTTGTAATACCGCAGGAGGCCATTCTGATAAGGGATGACCGCGACATGGTTTTCGTCGTTCTCGACGGACATGCCGACTGGCGCTACGTAACTCTCGGACCAGAGGGAAGGGGCATAGTCGCGGTGGAAGAGGGCGTAGAAACGGGTGAGCAGGTTATAACCTCAGGTCACTACTCCCTGGCCCACGATGCTCCCGTAGCGGTGGTTAATTAGGAGCCTGTTTGAGAATAGAGCATTGGCATAAAACACACACACTATTGGTGATCTTCTACTTCGGCTCGGGGAACTGGTCCTGAATCAGTATAGGAATCTTCCGGGCAACCCATTCTCACCTCAGGATGGCCGGAGTTCTGAGTTGTTTTAAAACGGATACCGATTCATCAGTTTCTCCATGTATTACAAAATCCGAATCGGTTTATACGAAGGAGAGGTTAAGAATGAGAGTTTGTTTTGCCGCGCTGCTCCTGCTGACTGCGGGAATTGTATCTGGAGATATCCCTGACTGCACGCTTCAGTGGGATTGTCTGAGCGTAATCGAAAATCAGGGTAACGATATTCTGCTCGACTGCATAATGTCAGATGATTGTTCAAGCTTCAAGCTCGTATTTTCTTCATTAACGGAAGACGGCAGGGAACTATGGCTGCTGGAGCTGGACAACGCGGGAGAAATCATGAGCAGAACCGAACTGCTTTCCGATCAAATCGATCAGGCGGAGTGGTTACTTCCCGGCTTCATTGATGAAAGCATTGTGGCTATTGCTTACGGTCACTGGTCAGGAATCTTTGATGTTGAGTTCCAGATAGTTGATCTGACCAGTCCGGATGATGTGAATACCATCAGCCTTTCCGGCCTTTTCCCGGATGATTCGGTAGATCGGATTACTTCCATTGAACCCTCGGGTACGGACCTGATGATACTCGTCGGCAGCAGCAGGACTTCCGAACAGATAAGTTCACTATTTGTCGCCGCAATGGATCTGGATGGAAGAGTTATCTGGCGGATAAAACTGTTCGAATCGCGGGATTATGTTCTGGATGGAAGTCTGCTGAAACTTCTGGATGACGGTGGCTGCATCCTGATGTACAGGGAAGACTACTTTCCCTCGGAAGGTATTCACATATACAGACTCGATGCCGGCGGCAGAGAAGTCTGGAAAAGTTTGATAGAGCTGGATTGTGAATATGCCGCAGGTTTCAGTGATTTCACCGAACTTGATAATGGAAACATCCTCTGCTCGGGTGGGTTCGACAAAACCGGTGGCCGGTTCGCGTACCGGGGTATCCTGGTATGCCTGGATTCCTCCGGAGAAGAAGTCTGGCGCAGGGAGGACTGGTACCAGGATCATACTTCGTTTGTTTCTGCGGAGCCTGTACCCGAAGGCGGTTTAATGTTGACAGGATGGACCGGAGTGGAGGGTGATTACGAATTTGAAATAATCGATATGGACGTGCTTATCGCGAATCTTGACGCCACCGGGGAATCAATCATCGGGTTTCTCATCGAAGAACATGGAGATCAGAACCCGCGTTTTGTATATGAGATGGGTGAGGGAGAATATTTCATAGTTGGCGAGCATACCCCTGATGGAAGCGATGAATCGGACATTTTTCTTGGCAGAGTTATTGTGCCGCTTTAGAAAGAGGATTGAGCAATATGAAACCGGTAGATGAAAAAATGATAGGTGAATGCCTGGAGAAGTGGAAACCACTTCTTAGTCTCAGCGACTGGGACATTCGTCCGGTAATCGTGCGAAAGGAATGGCGTAAGTCCGGTGATGTTAAAATAGACACCAGCAACAGGATGGCAGCGCTGATGGTAAGGTTCGAGCTTGATCCTGATCATCTTGAAGAGGTCGTTGTGCACGAACTCCTTCACATCAAGCTGTGGGGTCTTGATCAGATGATAGAGGAGTCACTGAATGCCCTCTTTGATAAAAATGACAGCGAGGGCAAACGCTATTTTGCCCAGGGGCAGTTTATGGAAGAGCTTGAAACAACCACACAGGATCTGACAAGAGCTCTTCTGAGTGCCGGTGGTTTCGAGGGCGATTACCTGTTCAACAGGGTGCAGAAACAGATAGATGAAGAGGTGAATAAATAGGGACGGAGGGAATTTATTTGGAATACGCAAATAATCAACACTTAAGTCTGTGAGTAAACATCCTATTATTTAGCATTTATGATTAAAAAGCCTCCGTCCCTATTTTTTGAAGAATTCTGTTTGCAACTTCTACCAGTTCAAGTGATTCAGCCGAGGCTTTGATCTCGCCTTTTGCTCTGTCCGGCAGCTTATCAAGAACATTGCTGAGCAGTCCGTCGATATCAGTTGATTCTCCTTCAACCAGAAATACTTCTTCATTCTCCTTTATGAATAGAAGGGCTAACGCGGCATTTTCCAGCTCCCTATTATCAAGCATTATTTTCGATAACTCATGAAGCGCAGAGAGGGCAAGGGGAAGAAGGCCAAGCGAAGCAGCTGTTTTCAGGGCTCTGCAGTAGTGTTTTTTCGATTCCTCAGGGCTTCCCAGCCCTTTCGTATCGTGACCCAGGTTGAGGTTACAAATGACCTCACCTTCGCGGTCCCCGATTTTTCTTGAGATAGCGATGCTCCTTTTATGTAGTTCCCGGGATTTGTTGTAATCATTTCCTATTAGCGAAACGTTGCCGAGGTTTCCAAGGCAGTTGGCAATTCCCCATTGATTACCCAGTGATTCGTAGGTTTTCAGGCTTTCGGTGTAGTATTCCTCAGCATCCTGAAGCTGGTCGAAGCTCATGGCTACGTTGCCCATGTTAAGCCGTGTGATGGCTGTTCCGTTGATATCCCCGATCTCTTTATAGATCCGGTAGCTTTTCCTGTAATAGGATAAAACGTTATCGTAGTTCTTCTCGTTATCGAAATCCGCCATTCTCATTGTAGCTTTGGCCAGAATTGATTTGCTGCCGGATTTTTCAGCCCTTTCGAAAGCCATGAGACTCAGCTCTTTTGCATGATCTATCTGACCCCTGAGGATTGCTATCCAGGTTAGAGTAAGCAGTGACTTCGCTGCGATATCCTGTTCATCCTCTTCCTCCGCGATTTCCAGTGCCCGTTCCAGCTGCTCGCAGGCTTCATCGTATTTTGCCAGCTTCTCAAGCGTGTTGCCGGTATCAAGGTGAAGCTGCGACAGGTTTTCATTGCCTTCCGGGACGATGGAAAGAGCCCTCTGGAACGCGGATAAAGCTTCCGCGAAAGAGCTTGTTGAATAAGCGGATCTGCCGGATTTTAATAACCATTCAAGGGCATTCTTCCGGTCACAGCCCCTGTCATAATGTTCGGCTATCAGGCCCGATAACTCAAAAACACGGTCTCCGCTGTTATTGACAATCCACTCCGCGATTTTGCGGTGGTACGTTTTTCTGAGTTCAAGAAGAACGGTATCGTATGTTACATCCCTGAGTATCGCGTGCTTGAAAAGATACTCCCGCGCAAGCGTGAATGTTGAATTATCGTTTCCATGTATCAGGTCTCTGGACTGCAGCAGAGAAAGCATCGAATCGATATCTGTGGTTTTCTTATACAGGTTTTCCAGCGCAAGATCCCAGAAAAGTCTTCCAATTACGGATGCTTTCTGAAGCATTTGCTTTTCCTCGTCTGGCAGGCTGTCAAGCCGGGCCTGCAGAACGCCCGTAAGAGTGGAGGGAACTGTTTTTCTGATCATTGATCCGGGTTTTACCGTCCATTTGTCTTCTCCTGCTACGATAACGCCATCTTCCATAAGCATCGCTATCAGTTCCTCCATATAGAACGGGTTGCCCCCGGAACCCGAAACAACAAGGTTGGTGATATCCACAGGAAGGCTGTCCACTTTTTTAAGGATTTCTCTTGTAAGATCACCGCTGTATTTCTCGGACAAAGGTTTCAGTTCTATGAATCGATGCGGAAGCCCTTCGCCCCAATGAGGATGCGTTTCGAGAAGAGGAGGTCTTGAAAGGGAGAGTATCAGCAGCCTGTCATCGGTGATATTTCCTGCCAGGTGTTCTATGAGTTCCAGGGATGTGTTGTCCGCCCAGTGCAGGTCTTCAAGGTATATCATGGTTCTGTTATCGGCTGCTGTGCCTCGAAAGTAATTTACCAGACAGGAACGTCCGGTGGCTGCCAGAGCCTGTGTTCCCATGAGTCTTCTGACCGGTTCGTATGATGAGAAATCGAATCCTGCGTAGTGGCACGCTAAAAGCACTTCATCCTTTGTCAGGTACTCACCCATCTCCGCTTCGAATTTCTTCCATGCTACTTCGGTTGAATCGTTTTCTCTGACGTTCATTCTGTACTTTAGAATATCTCTGAATACCGAGCAGGGAGTGTTCTTCATTTCTGGAGTGCATCGTGCGTTGAAGAAAATCATATCATCGTTTTCCCGCTCAACCCTCTTTCTGAATTCATGAAGCAGTCTGGACTTCCCGATACCAGCCTCACCGATAATGGTAATCATGCCGGGAGTGCTTTCAAGCATTGTTCTGCCAAGAGCGCTTATCAGAACCTGGAGTTCTTCATCCCTGCCTATCATTTCAGTCTCAATACCCAGTATCCCGGTGTTGATCTGCTGGAATCTTTTGGGATTGGCTGATACGGCAACGTAGGTTTTCAGAGGATCGGTAACACCTTTTACTTCAATTGGATCTCTGGATTCAAAAACAAAAGAGTTCCTGACATGCCCGTAAGAGTCATGAGAAACGATGACGCTTCCAAGTGGAGCCGAGGAGTAAAGCCTTGATGCAATATTCACGGTGTCACCCATCGCAGTATATTCTCCCTTAAGCCCGATTCTGCCCAGGAAGACAGGGCCGGAATGCACTCCTATTCTCATTTTGAATTTTGGGATTCCCTTTTCCGGGTCAGGAAGGATTTTTTCCGCTGAAGCCTGCATTTCCAGAGCTGCCTTTATTGTTCTCTCCGTATCGTTCTCTCGAACGGTTTCCGTTCCCCAGAGGGCCATAACGGCGTCACCGATGTGTTTATCTATTACACCACCGTGCTTGATGATAATTGAGTCGAGGGCGGTCCAGAGGTAATTAAGCGCCTCCGTTACGTACTCTGCATCGTGTGACTCGCATATTTTAGTGAAATCCGATATATCCGCGAAGAGGACGGTAACGTATTTCCGCAATTTTTTTTCATTGCTGTTACTGATGCTTTCAAGCTTTTCTCGGAGGGGAATCAGAGCGATATCAACGATTTCGCTTCCCAGCTCATCCCTTTTTTCCTCAAGCGTTGTGATGGCTTTCTGCAGACGTGTCTTTTTGCTCATCGATTTCTTCTCAGGCATTCAGGTTCTGTCTCATGCGGATTGTGTCAGTAAGGCTCACTACACTGTCCCAAGGACTTTGGCTATCAGCTGAATGTCACCGGCGTGGGCAATGACGAAAACGGTATCATTTTCCGCTAAAACGTAATTCCCCCTGGGTATCTGGAATTTTTCGTTCTCTTCCTGATATATTCCCATGAAAAGGCTCTCTTTCGGGAAATCGTCGGCTCCCGCGATATCCTTTACCGATTTGCCTATGCATGGAGCCCCTTTCGGAATATGAACAGCGTAAACGTACGCGTCGCCCCCTCCAAGTGACATGATTCTCTTTACTGGAGGCTGTTCTATTTCCATCATCAGCTGATCGAGCAGGAGATCGGCTACCCTTACGATATTTGTCACTCCTGAAAGCTCGTAAGCGTTTTCGTATACGGTATCGCGCATACGTGCAAGAATTCTTGGTACTCCCAGGCTCTTGGCCAGGATTGAGCAGGAAATATTGTCCACATCATTTCTCATCAGACATAGCAGTACATCTGTTCTGTGAATGCCTGCATCCTTCAGTGTGGTGAGATTCGTTGCGTTGCCGTTTACTGTAAGGGCTCCAGTTTCAGCGTAGAGATTGTCGCAGACTTTTCGCTCTATATCAATTACCACAACATCGTGTTTATGATCAAGCAGTTTTCTTGTGAGCTCCCTTCCTATGAGTCCGGCTCCGGCGACTACTATGTGCATTTATAAACCTCCATTATCCTACCATACCCTCCATGCCCTCGGGCTGAAAAGAAGCAGGAGAGGAAGAATTTCCAGCCTTCCGGCAAGCATACCGAAGATATATACGATTTTTATTATCGGGTTCAGTGTTCCCATCTGATTAACGGAAATGAAACAGGGGCCGATATTACCCATCGCGCTGAACATCCCGGAAAAGGACGCGTATCCGTCAAGTGATGACAGCGCCGCGGTTACCGTGCCACCGAAGACAAGGAGTCCCATCCAGATGAAGAATATTGCCGAAACCCTGTGGATTTCACTTTCATCCAGGAATTTTCCGTCAATGACTATCCGGTTGGTTGCGCTTCTTGGTACTACTAATTTCCGGATCTGCTGTTTGGCTATTCTCGTCAGAATAACTACTCGCTGAACTTTAATACCACCGGCGGTTGAACCCACGCACCCCCCTATCACCATCATCACAAGAAATAGCTGTCTTGCCAGCGTTCCGAAGAAAGCGCTCGTTATGTCCTGCGTACCGAATCCTGTTGTTGTTATGATGCTAACCGTTTGGAAGAGGGAAGTTCTTACAGCCGGTTCGGCTGCGGCTCCAGCGGTACCAAGTGGGGACAGGAATAAATGATCAAGCAGAACAAGAACAGTGAATCCGCCTATTAGAACCCACCAGAGTTTCATCTCCGAATCTTCCCAGAGGGACTTGATCCTTCCCGTGAGCACTCTGTAATGAACAAGGAAGCTTGTTCCTCCAAGAATCATGCCCAGAATCAGAACGTACTCTATCATCACATAGTTGACATCCGGCAACGATGAAAAGTGAGCTATACTGGCATCGTAAGGTGAATACCCTCCCGTGGAAAGGGCCGTGAAACTGTGATTCACGCTGTCAAAGGCGGACATGCCACTCAACATCAGAAGTACGATGATAAGAATGGTGAAGCTCGAGTAAATTATCCAAAGAATCTTGACCGTGTTCAGCATTCCCGGAACGGGCCTTCCGGAGCTTATCTTGTGGCTTTCCGCCCCGAAAAGAAGGTGAGCGCCCGGGATTCTCGATAAAACGGCAAGGAAAAATGTAAGTATTCCCAGACCTCCCACCCACTGTGTGAGGCTGCGCCAGAAAATAATACTGCGGGGCATCGAATCCAGCCCCGTGAACATCGTTATTCCGGTGGTGGTGAAGCCGCTCATAGTTTCGAAGTACGCGTCGATGTAACTTGCTCCAATACCGATAACAAATGGAAGGGCTCCAACCGCTGAAAGAACGAGCCAGCCCATAGCGCAGATCAGCATTGCCTGTGTGCTGTTCGGTTCTTTGTATCCGATCTTTGTTCGCAGTAAAAAGCCTGAGATAAGGGCTGTAATCGCAGGAAGAAGAAAGGCGATCAGCGTTTTTCCAGACTCATTTCCACCTTTGAATACAAGAACGAAAAGCAGAGGAATGAGAAGTATGAAACCCAGTATGAAAAGCAGCGATCCCATATATCCGGCAACAACTCTTGTACTGTGTTTGTACTGTCCCTTCATAGTAACTGTTTAAAGGTGTGATTCCGAAAGCATTCGAATGACCTCACCTGATCTGATGATAGCCGAGTTAGGGCAGGCAAGTACATTACAGAAAGCAATTGCCTGGAGTGGATCCTTTTTTGGATAAAGATAGCACATAACAGTTACTGCTTCCGGATCGCATGGACAGCTTGACAGAATATCCAGCTCCGTTCCGCAGTGGGGACATGAAAGATCAAGAGGTTCATCCGGATCTGCATCTCCCTCTATCACAGTGTAGGACGTATCTCCGAATAGTGATGAAAGGGAAACAAGTCCGATTCCGCTTTTTCTGCCGCGAAATTTCACAACGATTCCAGGAAAACCGGATACTTCGTGATCAATTGAGATCAGATTATGCCCCATCGGGCAGTATGCCGCATTGACCACGACTTCAGCCTTGATTGTTTTCTTTTCATTATGCTTTATTTCAGGGATATTCAGTCTGCCTTTATCATCGAACATGTTGCCTGGCATACATATACTCCATTTCTCTTGAATAAATTTTGGATTTGGACATTTCTTCTTATATGATAGACATAAAGAGGCGGAAGGAAAAGTACCCCTATTTTGTTCGTCCTTGTGTTGTCACAGCAAAGGTTACGACAGTAACACCATAGCGAACCAGTTGTGACATCTGTATTACCGGATAAAATTAGTGGGTTAATTCAAACCATGTTCAAGGAAAGGAAACACAAGATGAAAAGCAGATCACTTCACAGTGTGATAATGATTCTTATAGGTCTGATTCTGCTGGTCGCATGCGGGGAGAACGGAGCTCCGGTCGTACCGGAAGATTCCGATGTTGTTATTGAACACGTTGAATCCGAAGGAGCGGCTGATCTTATTCCCAGATCTGTTCTATTCGGCAATCCTGAAAGATTAAGGCCGCAACTTTCTCCCGATGGTGATCAGATTGCTTACATCGCTCCGGTTGACAGCGTTCTTAATCTCTGGGTTATGAATACCGATGGATCCGAAGCCAGGCAGCTCACATACGATACAAATCGCGGTGTGACCAACTATTTCTGGGCGGAAAACGGTATAGATATCCTCTACATGCAGGATCAGGCAGGTGAAGAGAATACGCATGTGTACAGACTGAATGTTGAAACTGAAGAAGTAACTGACCTTACTCCTTTTGAAGAAGTAAAAGCCTACGTAAGCGCAACTGACCGGGATCAGCCTAATACGGTAATCATCGAAATGAACCGGAACGATCCTATGTTCTTCGATGTTTATTCCTGTGACCTCGAGACAGGGGAGCTTACTCTGCTTCAGGAAAACCCGGGAACGACCGAAGACGGCTGTATGATTCTTGGTTATATGACCGACGAAGATTTGAATATTCGAGGAATGGCCACCATCAACCCTGACGATGGAACCATAGCATATTATTTGAAAGATGCCGGCTCTACCGAATGGAAAGAGTTCGTCAGCTTTTCCGCCCTTGATTCGGTAAGTCCCCAGCGTTTCAGCGAGGATGGCAGGGGCCTTTATTACGAGTCCAACCTTGAATCCAACACGACCACGCTTTTCTACCAGGATCTGGATACCGGAGAAATAACTGAAATCGCTCACGATTCTCTTGCGGATGTGGGCGGTGTTTCCTTTGACCCCTTCACAGGTGAGCCCAGGGCAGTCAGCTTCCATTACCTCCGAAGGAACGTCGAAGTGCTTGATTCTTCGATTCAGGGTGATTACGATTTCCTGGGTGAATTCTATCCGGGGGATTTCGGGATCACTTCCAGAGATAATGCTGACAGCACATGGATAGTGGTGTATTTCACTCCACAGAGCCCTGCCATATACTATCTCTACGACAGAACACTGCAGAAAATGACATACCTTTTCAATGCTATTCCCGCCCTTGATGATTACCAGCTGGCAGAAATCGAACCCGTTCTTATTCCTGCACATGATGGACTTATTCTGCCCAGCTATCTGACACTTCCCCTTAATGTAGGTGATGAACCTCTTCCCATGGTTCTTTACGTGCATGGCGGTCCCTGGGCAAGGGATTACTTCGGTTACGAACCTTTCGCTCAAATGCTCGCTAACCGGGGCTGTGCCGTTCTGCAGGTGAATTTCAGGGCTTCAACCGGTTTTGGAAAAGAGCATCTCAACGCCGGTAATAAAGAGTGGGGCGGACTGATGCAGGATGACCTTACAGATGCTGTTAACTGGGCGATTGAACAGGGAATAGCTGATCCTGAAAGAGTAGTAATAATGGGAGGTTCCTACGGTGGTTACGCCACTCTTGCCGGAGTGACGTTCACCCCTGATCTATACTGTGCAGGAGTGGATTTCTTCGGACCATCCGACCTCATTACCTTCAGGGAAACCGTTCCCCCGTACTGGAAGCCACTGGATGCTATGATGAATATCAGGATTGGTGATATGGAGGATGATTCTTTGATGCTCAAGGAACGCTCTCCATTGTATTTCGTCGAGAATATCACCGTTCCCATGCTGGTAATTCAGGGCGCGAACGATCCGAGAGTGGTACAGGCGGAATCGGATCAGATGGTGAAAGCTCTAAGAGAGAACGGCAACGAAGTATACTACGTGGTTTATGATAACGAAGGGCACGGTTTTGCTATAGAGGCCAACAGGCTTGAATTCGCGGGAAGGATAGAGGAATTCCTCTACAATAATGTTCCCGGTCTTGAATGCCAGATGTTCGAGGAGATCCCAAACTCCACTGCTCACGTTAGATAAAAAATCAAATCATCACAGTATGCCGGGGATAAAAAATTCCCGGCACACTGAATTTTTCATAACAGGTATTGTAACCTTTGCAATAGTTGTAAGTTCGCCTCATCCTCATCCCTTAGATTCCTAATTTCCTTTACCCAGACAATATCCCAGTCAAGACCTGGTTCAAGGATACAAACGTTGTTTGGGCTGTGCGGCGGCTTCAGGTAACTGGCATTCCTACCGCAAATTATTCGAAAGAAGTATCTCCGTTTCTAATAATATTTTGAAAATCGTATCCGCAATCATCTCATTAGCTTCTGCTGTGATATGTGATCCGGAATAATCAATGTACACTTCATCCTCAGTTCCATCGAAAATGTTTCTGAATGAGAAGTATCGAGTCGAATCAGTTATTGATTCTTCATACAAATCGTAGCTTGCTTCAAGCAGCTCTCTGAATGCCGGATCTCCTCCCCAAGGAAAAAATGGATCTACGACTTTGACATATTCCTTCTCTTGATCAGTAAGATGCTTGTCTCCACTCCATATAGTCGGCTGCCAGACAACCAGGAAATCGAATCCGTAAGAATCAGCAAGCGCTTCTACAACTCGACAGTTACCGTAGTAGATACTGACAATTTCTGAGGTAAGCGAATCACAATTGATTCCCATTGTTCTGTAAGTGGGGACTTCCTGTGTTTCTTCCGGTAAGATTCCCTTTGTTTGAAGTGACGTCATAAGAAGCCACGTATTTGTTTTGCTTAGCAAAATTTTCCATACAGGCAGAATCCCCAGCACCTCAGATGTTCCCTCGACCCTTCCTGCAATTGATTCCAGTGAAGCGTGAACTCCTGCAGCACCGTTCTCGAAACCACAACACACATCATTGAAACCATCATAGAATACTACCAGATCAGGTGTATTGCCGTTTCTTAGCTGAAGCATCAGTTCGATCAGCTCCTGCGTGGAGGAATATCCTATCTGAGCCAGATTGCTTACTGCGACAGGTCTGTCAATCAATTCACTGATATCCCTCTGCAAGTATGCAGCTATTGTGCAAGAATCAGATACATCCGTACCCCACATAGCTGAACCACCCAGCATAAAAACCCTGAAAGCATCCGAATTGCGCGAAGCTCCTGGAGTTAAACGGTAGCCATCTTCACTGATGGTAATCGAATCACAATTAATGATGGGATTGGTTCGCCATACGACAAAAGGCGCGTAACGACCGCATACAACCGCACTCTTAAGTTCTTCGGGATGACACTCCTCGATTTTTCGGGCTCTGATATTGAATCTATCAGAATCGATCACTTTTACAATTGCAAGTGATAAAAACTCAAGGAGAACTACAGCAATAGCGGTATTGAGAAGTATCTTTGCAGTACTTGAGTGAAACGCCGGAAATCGACGACCGAGAAACCCGCTTATCACTAGAATGATACCCGCAACAGCAAAATAGACCTGGTTCATGCTCAAGCTGGCGCTTGTACTTAATCCAATCGTATTCGAGAGCATTGCAGCCAGCAAAAGCAGACAGCCAGATGAGATAGCGATAATTCTGATGATTTTAACAGTTGCATCGTTTAGTTCATGATTCTTAATTATATTTCCCGTTCATTGTAGTTGCTTCAGGAAGCTGGTATCTATTCATTGAAGTACTGAATTTAATTAACGTGATATTGTTACACAACCCTAATGGGAATTTCAATCAGCGTCTGGATACTCGGATTTCCGCTTTCTACCGTGATTCAGCAGCCTGATTTTAATTCAGATCCGGGAAATGTCAAATGTCAGATATGGTTATGTCATTTGAAAGAAGTATCTCCGTTTCTAACAACAGATTAATAAGTTTTCCATGATTATCTCGTTAGCCTTTACTATGGCATGCACACCGGAATAGGTATAAGAGAGTCATTAATCATATAATCAATCATAAGTGAAGATATAATCTGATTTCCTTCCGCATTTAGGTGGCAGAAATCATCGAAAGCGTAAAGTTCGGTTTCAAATCCGTCAAAGCAATCCCCTATGTAATGATAGACTGACTGAGAATTCCCTACATTGTAGGCTTCATTCCATGTGGTATTTACAAGATCAGTCAATGCAGGCTCCATTCCATTCAGTGCCTCAATCTCACGTTCAGTGCATATTTTACTTGCACCAGCTCCAAGAGCGGGTTGCCAGAAAAACAACGGTTCAAAATCGTACGCATCTGCGAGAGCTAATACAATCTCGCAATTACTGAGGTACGTTTCCACAATTTCCGCAGCCAAGCTATCAGCCTGAGTACCCATGGTGTGATAATTGATTATTCTTGACATGGCACTTTCCGAAGCACTGGATTGTGGAATGAATTCTTTAACAAGTTTAAACAAGTTACTATAGGATACTATTGATGATAACAAGGATTGCTCATATTGATTATCTGAATTGTCCCCGAATTTCTGCATAATTTCAGCAAGATTCTCAGGCACTCCGGCAACACCGGACTGGTATGCAGAGTATGTATCGTTGATTCCATCATAAAAAATGACTAAATCCGGTCTCCTGCCTTTCCTCAGTTGCAGAATCAGCTCTATTAACTCCTGAGTATTCACGTATGCTTGTTGACCAAAATTTTCTACCCGGACGGGAATATCCAGAATGCTGTCCAGTTCTGCCTGCAACAAAGAGGGTATCGTCACACTATCGGAAATTCCCCAACCGATCATAGTGGAACCTCCGAAACAGAAAACTTCAAATGCATCAGGACTCCTCGACGTGCCAACTGTCAACCTCCGACCGTTTTCCAGTATTGTTAGGTGTTCTTCAGTATGCTCACGTTCTCTCCACACTACGTAGGGTGAATATTCCGGTCCGTATAGTTGAGCAATTCCATCTCGAACAGATTCTTTCACTCGATCATCAGAGCTGCTGTAGAACCTAAGAACCACAGTCGCGATCAGCTCAAGAAGTATGAGCAGGACAATCGTATTAAGGATTACTAATGCAAGGGTTCTATACGCTTGAATAGGACGTCTTATTAATCCCGCAGAAGTAATAATAAGCCCTAGAAGACAAATGATTACCTGCCCGCGACCAATCCCAGGTCCACTCAATTTAAATAAGTCTGCAAGAATGGCAGTGCCTATAAGAAGAACACCAACTGCTATTATGGAGATACGAGCAGTTGAACTAGCAGTTTTTCTCAATTCGCTATGTTCTTTCTCAACCTTAGCATTACTTATGTAATCTTTGTTCATTATATTTTCGATTCTGTGATCTGAGTTAGAGATTTATTGTTCTTCAGCAATTTGAATATGACAAAGTCAACTCTGAAATACAATCCGGGGGAATATTATCAATACGTGGATTCTTGGAATCTCCGCGTTTTACCATGACTCTGCAGCATGTCTGGTTCACAATGGCAAAATTATTGCGGCAGCTCAGGAAGAACGCTTCACCAGAAAGAAGCACGATCACAGATTCCCTGTAAATGCTATTAATTACTGCCTTGAAGAAGGCGGTATAACCGCGGATTCACTTACATACGCTGCGTTTTATGACAAGCCTTTTCTGAAGTTTGAGAGATTACTTGAGACATATCTGTCATTTGCGCCATCAGGTCTTCCATCCTTTCTGAAATCAATGCCCCTCTGGCTGAAGGAAAAACTCTGGATGGGAGATCGCATCCGAAAGAATCTTGAGGGATTCAACGGAGAATTATTCTATCCCGAACACCATCAATCACACGCAGCATCAGCATTCTTCCCCAGCCCCTTTGACAGGGCTGCTGTCATAACAATGGATGGTGTCGGTGAATGGGCAACCGCTTCGTGGGGAATCGGCGAGGGCAATCAAATAAAGCTCATGCATGAGTTACACTTCCCTCACAGTCTGGGGCTCCTGTACACTGCGTTTACATACTACACTGGTTTTAAAGTAAATTCCGGTGAATACAAAGTCATGGGCCTCGCGCCATATGGCGAACCTCGTTTCGTACAGACAATTCTCGATAATATCATGGACCTGAAAGAGGATGGAAGCTTCAGATTGAATATGAAGTATTTCAACTACTGCCAAGGTCTTACCATGACTTCCCGGAAGTTTCACAAACTCTTCGGAGGACCACCAAGAATCCCGGAGAAGCACATCACACAAAGGGACATGGATCTGGCTGCTTCTGTTCAGGCCGTTACCGAAGAAGTTGTCCTCAGAACAGCAAGGCATGTAAGAGCGAAAACCGGGCAGAAAAATCTCTGCCTTGCCGGAGGAGTTGCCCTGAACTGTGTTGCGAATGGTAAAATCCTGAGAGAAGGTATCTTCGATAATATCTGGATTCAACCTGCTGCAGGTGATGCAGGGGGTGCTGTTGGAGCCGCTCTCTTTGTTTGGCACCAGGTTCTGGGTAAAGACCGGGAGGCTGATGGTGTAAACGACATCCAGAACGGATCGTATCTGGGACCATGTTGGAGTGATGATGAAATTGAATCCTGGCTCCGGAAGAAGGACTATCCATACAGAAGGCTTGATGATGCAAGTGCTTCGGAAGAAGTAACCGACGCTCTTGCAAATGGCAAAGTCATTGGCTGGTTTTCCGGAAGAATGGAATTTGGACCTAGAGCTCTCGGAAACAGATCAATTATCGGAGACGCCAGAAATCCTGAAATGCAGTCATTAATGAACCTGAAAATCAAGTATCGGGAATCCTTCAGACCCTTCGCTCCATCTGTACTTATTGAGGATGTAGAAGAGTACTTCGAGATTAAAGAACCGAGCCCGTACATGCTTCTTGTTGCGCCTGTACGCAGAGATCACAGGAAAGATGTGAGCGAAGATGGAAAACAGCTGTTCGGAATGGAAAAGCTGAGAATTCCGAGATCGGATATTCCGGCAATAACTCATGTCGACTATTCTGCCCGCATTCAAACTGTAGACAGTAGACACAATCCGAGATATCACAGTCTGATTTCGAAATTCAAGAAGAAAACGGGCTATGGAATAATTATAAATACGAGCTTCAATGTAAGGGGAGAACCGATCGTATGCTCACCACAGGACGCATATCTCTGTTTTATGCGAACCGGGATGGATATGCTTGCTCTGGGTAACTGCTTGCTCCGCAAGATCGAACAGCCTGAACTGTTGGAAGACAAGGACTGGAGAAAGGTATACGAACTGGACTGATGAGAATATCATTATGAAACAGATACGCATACATCGGAAATTCGGTCTGACAATGTCAGGAGCTTTTGCTGTTATGGCGCTTTTGCTCTGCCTTGGAAACAAGCCTGTATGGCCCTTCTCTGCAGGATTATCGGGTTTGTTTTTGTTTATTACCTTACTATTTCCCGGAATTCTGGGACCTCTGGAAAAATACTGGATGAAGCTGGCTGCCATCATGGGCTTTGTTATGACGAATATTCTTCTCACACTTGTGTTTTTTATCGCTGTTGTTCCCACAGGGCTTATAATACGTCTTCTGGGAAAGGATCCACTCCGTATTCGTTCCCGCAAAGAAACAGTATCTTACTGGCTGAATGTCGATGATGATGGACCCTGCGGCAGACCTGATAAACCTTATTAGG
Organism: Candidatus Aegiribacteria sp.; assembly: GCA_021108005.1. Lineage (NCBI taxonomy): Bacteria > Pseudomonadati > Candidatus Aegiribacteria > Candidatus Aegiribacteria sp. The sequence goes on along the minus strand of JAIORS010000063.1, from coordinate 32,187 downwards.
ATGGAAAAATGATATGGGACATGCAAAAGAGATCTGGGATTTTCTCAAGGTTCGTAAAAAGTGGTGGCTGGCTCCGATTATAGTGGTGCTGCTGCTGCTCAGCCTGATAATCATATTTGCACAGGGATCAGCTCTGGCGCCTTTCATCTATGCGATTTTCTAGCGTCCAGGGTCAGGTCTTGCATTCATGCATTATTACACATTTATATAACAGAGTCTGAGTAATATTGATGTATTTCAGTAAGCTCTGGCCAGAACAACTCTTGTATTTGTCTTTCTGCCGGTCATGATGCATTTCCCATAGCCATCCGGCTGTTCGAGGGGGATGCATCTTACTGTGGCTTTGGTTTCCTGCTGCAGCCTTGCCTCATCTTCAGTATTGCCATCCCACCATACATTGTAGAAACCGGGATTGTTCACTATGGCTTCGCGGAAATCATTAAAGCTTTCAACGGAATAAGTCCTTGCATCCCTCTTCCGGATCGCTTCATCAAGCATTTCGTCCTGGATTTTATCAAGAAGCACCGGAATTCTATCCACAACGGATTCAAGAGGAATGGTGAATTTACCATCTCTGCCCGGCTTGTTCCTCGGACTCGCCGTTACATGTCCCTCTTCCAGGTCACGCGGCCCTATCTCAAGCCTCAGTGGAACTCCACGGACTTCCCAGTAATTGAATTTGAAGCCGGGACTCATACCCTCACGGTTATCCACCTCAATCCGAATATCTTTTGTCTTGAGGTCATTCCCGATACCGTCAACAACCTGCATAACCTCAGCCCTAGCGGAATCATCTCTAGCTATTGGAATTATAACCACCTGAACAGGTGCAAGCTTGGGAGGTAGACGCAGACCGTTTTCATCACCATGAACCATTATCACGCCCCCGACAAGCCTTGTGGACACACCCCAGCTGGTCTGATGCACGAATTGCTGTTCGTTGTTGCTGTCGAGGTACATCGTATCGAATGCCCTGGCGAAATTTGTTCCAAGGTAGTGGCTTGTTCCGCTCTGAAGGGCCCAGCCGTTGCTCATCATGGCTTCTATTGTATAACTGTCCACTGCGCCGGCGAACTTCTCCCGTTCTGTTTTTCTTCCGGGTATTACGGGTATCGCGGCTACATTCTCCGCGAAATCAGTATATACTCTCAGCATTCTAAGGGTTTCTTCCCTGGCTTCTTTTTCATCCGCATGGGCGGTGTGCCCTTCCTGCCAGAGGAATTCAGTGGTTCTGAGGAACGCCCTGGGACGCATTTCCCATCGAACTACATTTGCCCACTGATTAAGCAGCATGGGCAGATCTCTGTAACTGTTGATCCATTTGGAGAACATATGGTTTATAATGGTTTCGGAAGTAGGCCTGATGACCAGGGGTTCTTCAAGTTTCTTGCCTCCGCCGTGGGTGACAATGGCCAGCTCTGGGGCAAAACCTTCCACATGCTCTGCTTCCTTTTTTATGAAGCTCTCAGGTATGAACAAAGGAAAGTATGCGTTCTTATGTCCTGTCTCCTTGAAGCGTGCATCAAGGTTCTCCTTAATATTCTCCCATATTGAGTATCCATAAGGGCGAATTATCATACATCCCCGTACTGGAGCGGAGTCTGCAAGCTCCGCTTCACGGATTACATCCTGGTACCATTTCGCGAAATCCTTTTCAGGATTTGTAATGTTCTTTGCCATTTGAAAGCACTTTCTGTTAGAGTGGTCACTAAGATATCCAATGACAAAACTAATTGAGATTAGAGGATACTCCAAGGCCGGATTTGACACCCGGGGCAAAGGATATTAACTTTTTACTATAGGGGGCCATTTGCTGAGAGTGGCAAAAGGAACCGATGAAGGCCGCGCCCTGATGTTTTGATGATGCGTGACCTGTACAAACAGGTAGACAGAAGCAGCAACAGGCCGTAGTAAGTCCTTTAGCCCTGTTTAATAGACATTCTTCAGGGATATGGCCCCCCCACTTTTTTATCCATGTTAATACTAAGTTTGCGGAAGGTATTAAATTGTTTTCGTTCAGAACGATATACTCTTCTGTAAAAGACAGAAACTACCGTTTGATCCTTCTATTTTTTACAGTTTACACTGCAATCCTGCTGATTGTTCCCATTGTAAGGCTTGTTCCGAGGGTTCCAGTTCCTCTTCTCTCTTTCATACTGTTCTATTTCCTGTACAGATGGAAAAAGCTGCCCGGAGTACTGAGACCGTGGATATTCTATCCGCTGCTCATGTTTTCGTACTGGCAGCTGCAGTTCGTGGTCTCATCGAATTTTCAGGAATACCATGGTGCTGGCATTATAGCCTTTGAAAGTAAACTGTTCGGAGAACTTCCTGTGGTCTGGCTTCAGGAACATCTATATCAGGGTTGTATATCATGGTTCGATTATGTTTTCGCCGTATTTCATTCTTCACTATTCTTCATCCCGATCGTATTTCCACTGATACTCATCTTCAGAAAGGGAGCGGAAAGGATGAAGAGGGCGACCGTTGCAATGACACTCATTTCTCTTGCAGGTTATGCGACCTATGTTCTATTTCCCCTTACACCTCCATGGATGGCTTCGCTTGAAAACATGATACCACATGTGGAAAGGATAACAATCAGAGCTCTCGGCGAAATCGCTCCAGGTGGAATAATTTCCGCTTTCAGCCCCAGCCCAAGGGGTGCGATGCCTTCGCTTCATGCCGGAGTACCGATACTGGTATTAATGATAGCTTTCCGTGAATTTCGATGGAAAGCCTTGTGGTTTGCAATAGTAGTTGTCGGTATTTGTTTTGAAATATCGTACGGCGCGGAGCATTATATTATTGATGTGGTTGCCGGTTTGGCCTACGCGATAGTATCCTACCTGGTCGTTTACAAATGGCTGATTCCAGACAGCCGCCTGGCATCGAATAGCTCTGTTAAGGTTAAGGAGCCATTAAAATGAAAAAGGATATCAATTTACTTGAGATGAAGAAAAGCAGGGGCGAGAAGATAGTGTCTCTTACCGCATACGATTACATGACCGCCAGGCTTGAAGAGGAAGCAGGAGTAGATTTTATACTTGTAGGTGATTCCATGGCAATGGTTGTATTTGGTGAAGAAACTACTATCGGCGCGGATATTGATGTCATGATTGCCCATACAAAGGCTGTTTCAAGGGGAGCCGCCAACACACTCGTTGTAGGTGATATGCCATTCGGATCTTATGAGAACTCCGATACCCAGGCTGTAAAGAACGCGGTGAGATTTATCTCTGAGGGCGGAGCTGACGCTGTCAAACTCGAGGGGGGCAACAATCGATCTGTATCCCGAGTGAAGGCTATCATCGATTCAGGAATACCTGTTATGGGGCATGTGGGATTACTTCCACAGTCAATCGGGAAAACTGGAGGTTACAAGGTTGTATACAGCGACAAACGTGATGAGCTATTCGAAGAAGCCCTTTCCCTGCAGCAGGCAGGTGCATTCTCAATCGTGTTTGAGTGTATTGAAGAGGAACTTGCACGAGAGCTTACCGGGAAACTCAAGGTTCCCACCATTGGTATAGGTGCCGGCAGGTATACCGATGGACAGATACTTGTAGTGAACGACATGCTTGGTCTATCTGGCAAGTTCAAGCCAAAGTTTCTCAAGAAATACGCACAGATGGACTGCATGATCCTTGAAGCTCTGAAGAAATTCTCGCAGGAGGTCATTGACGGAGAGTTTCCCGCCGAGAGCCATGTTTACCATTCCAGGGAGGAAAAGTGAGAATTCTGGTTATCGGAAGTGGAGGCAGAGAACATGCGCTTACATGGGCATTATCAAGGTCAGGTAATCATTCCCTGATATGTGCACCGGGTAATCCGGGAATGGCAGAAATTGGGGAACTGTTTCCTGTGGAAGCCAATGATATATGTGGCCTTGTCGATCTCGCCAGAAGAGAAGAGGCTGACCTTGTTGTAGTTGGCCCGGAAGCACCTCTTGTAACCGGGCTCGCTGATGAACTGAGAAAGGAAGGAATTCCCTGCTTTGGCCCGGGAAAGGATGCTTCCCGACTTGAGGGTAGTAAATGGTTCGCGAAGGATATCATGCATTCCGCAGGCGTGCCTACAGCACGCTGTAAGGTTTTCACGGACACAGGCTCTGCTATGAAGTACATGGGTAAAGATGTAAAAGAATTTGTAATAAAGGCTGACGGTCTGGCAGCGGGTAAAGGAGTGTTTCTACCTGATGAATCTGATGAAGCATGCTCCATCCTTGATTCACTTTTCGGAGGCAGGTTTGGTGAGGCTGGTCAGCGTGTTGTCATAGAAGAGAGGCTTGAGGGTAAGGAAGTAAGCATACTCGCCATCTGCAACGGAACTGATTGCGTCATTCTTCCTCCGAGCAGAGATCACAAGCGACTCGGCGATGGAGATTCAGGTCCGAATACAGGAGGAATGGGAGCGATTTGTCCACCGCCTGAAATTGAAGATGGTTTTTGCGAAAAAGCCAGAGAGGAAATTATCCTCCCTGTACTGAAAGAGCTGGCTTCAAGGGGTATGGATTACAGAGGGGTTCTCTACGCTGGTTTGATGATTACGAACGAAGGCCTGAAAGTGATTGAATTCAATGTTCGTTTTGCTGATCCTGAGACTCAGGTAGTGCTTCCCATGATTGAAATTGATCTTGCGAGTCTTCTTGATACTGCTGCCCGAGGAGGATCACTTCCGAGAGAAGTCCCAGTCAAGGATGGCTACTGTGCCTGTGTTGTGATGGCTTCTGGTGGATATCCATCATCGTACGATAAGGATATTCCTATTTTTGGATTGAACAATATTAAAGACGCTGCTGTATTTCATGCGGGAACAAGGAAGACAGATGATAGGATTGTAACCAGTGGTGGAAGAGTGCTCAGTGTGGTTGCCATGGGAGATTCGCTGGACGATGCTCTTGATAAAACCTACCGGGAGCTTGAGAAGATTGATTTCGAAAAGAAACATTTCAGAAAAGATATTGGAAGGACAGTCTAATGCTTGTAGGAATAGTTATGGGCAGTGAAAGCGATAGAGAGGTTATGACACGGACGGCAGGGATCCTTGAGGATCTTGGTATTCCCTATGAGGTCAATGTGATGTCAGCGCACAGAACGCCTGACAGGGTGAAGAAATATGCCTCTACAGCTTCCGAGAGAGGTTTGAAGGTCCTGATTGCAGGTGCTGGCCTTGCCGCTCATCTTGCCGGAGCTATTGCGGCTCACACAATTCTACCGGTCATAGGAGTACCTCTTGCTGCGGGACCGCTGAATGGAATGGATTCACTTCTTTCAACCGTTCAGATGCCTAAGGGCATTCCGGTTGCAACAGTTGCCATAGGATCGCACGGAGCTATGAATGCCGCATACCTTGCTGCTCAGATTCTGGCGCTGGAAGATGATGCTGTTGAAGCAAAACTGAGGAAATTACGTAACTGGTGAAAGCAACTGAACTGTCCGTAGATATCTCAGATCCTGAAGAGGAAGTCGTTGAGAAAGCAGTTTCACTCCTTCTCTCCGGAGGAGTGATCCTTTACCCTTCCGATACTGTTTACGGAATACTATGTCGTGCCGATAAAAGGGATTCTGTGAAGAGGCTTGCTAAGATCAAGGGTTACGCGAGTCAAAGGCCCTTTATTCTTCTTGTTGATACCACAGCCATGGTTGAAACGGTTGCGGATTGCAGCGATCCTGAAGTTATCGGGATAATGGGATGCCGGTGGCCTGGAAAGCTGACCCTTGTTTTACCAGCATCCGAGCAATGCCCGAAATGGGTAAGGGGAGAGGATAACACTGTGGCACTCCGTCATCCTGCCGATCCATTGAGCGGACAACTCTTAAAACGCTGTGGTGTGCCACTGGTCTCCACAAGTGCCAATTATGCGGGCGAAGATTCTTCGTGTAGTGTATCAGCTATCCCCCATAGCATAATCGCAGGTGTAGACATCGTACTCAATGCCGGCGATCTCCCGCCTTCATCCCCTTCCACTATCCTGAGCCTCCTCCGCTCACGGGGTCGGACGTAACTTCTGGTCACTTATGAAATTCAATAACACCGATTAAACCGACATACATTAACCTATACCAGATTTGTGCCCCTTGAAAGTTGTTGCAATTAAGCATACACTATAAACAGAATGGCAAGAAAAACACGCCCCGATTGGAAAGGTGCCTTGCACCATATAATGGTTCGAGGTATTGATGGAAAAGCAGTCTTTCAAAGCGAATCAGACAAGTTTGATTTGACAGGAAGACTTGCAGAACTTGTACCTGAATTGCACGTAAGTATATACGCATGGGCAGTTATGCCTAATCATCTCCACCTTTTAGTACGTACTGGTAGCGAACCGATATACAAATTCATGCAGTGCTTACTTACTGGATTTGCTGTTTCTTACAATCTACGTAATGATCGAAAAGGACATGTATTCCAAGGACGGTTTAAGTCAATACTTGTACAGGAAGAAACATATTTTATTCAATTAGTCAAATACATTCATTTGAATCCCCTAAAAGCCGGTATTGTTAAGAATATCAACGGATTAGAGGAGTATAGATGGTGCGGTCATGGTTCAATTATGGGAGTTCGTAAAGAGCCATGGTTCAATAGCATGTATGTCTTGTCCAAGTTCGGATCTGAAAGAGGTGATTCTATCTCCAACTATTTGAAATGTATTAGTGAAAAAACGAGTAATAAAACGCTCGAAACGATGGTTCTTGGGACTTACTCACTTGGAAGGAAGGGAATCTGCAGCACAACATCGGAAAGTCGATGTGACGGCCTGAAAGGTAACTGTAGAGTCTTGGGAAATAAAGAATTTGCTGTGAGAACTATGAACTGGATAAAGCAGGAAGGGAATCGGATTGCAAGAGATCGAGAGGATACTCACGATAGAATTACAAGACTATTCGCCTGGATTGAAGACAATTGGGGATTTTCAGCTGAAATGATCCAGGGAAATACAAGAAATCCCGAGTTGTCGGATTCAAGAGCTCTAATTGCATGGGTATTATCAAATCATTTTGGATTAAGTCAGAGCGATTGCTCCGGTATTCTTAGAATGAGCAGGTCGGGAATAAGAAAAGCAATAAGTAATGGAAAAGAAATATTTAGTGATAGTCAAATTATTAAAGAAATCTCTATTTGGTAAGTGACCAGAAGTTACGTCCAACCCCGACCCCGACCCCGGCCCCGGAAGGCGATCCAGAGGGCCTTGAAAAGGCTGGGCGGATGGAGCAGAATGTTCGAATAAGCCTGATTGGCCAAAGGGCAGGCGCATTCACCACGCCTGATTGACTTTCTTATTTCCTTTGCTCTCTTTGAATTCCAGATGTCCTGGAAATCAGTATTACCATCAAGTTTCCCCATCTGACCCCTGTATGCAAGGACAGCACAGGGCCAGATACCTCCATCGGAGTTGATATGAACATTCATCAATCCTGCCGAGCAGGGAATTACCTGCTTTTTTTCATTAAGTATCTGAACAACAAGGTCATAATAAACAACCCTCATCGCCGTCGTGATTCTGGGCAGAAGTTTCATGTCTTTCATTTTTTCCATTACTGAATTCTTAAAGACATCCATAATCTTTCCATAACTGTTACCGTCCGGTGTGATGCCTGAGCCCAGGTTGAAGAATTCCTCCCTCTCCTCAGCGATTTCATTGATGTAGGAATCAACTCCCATATTCTTCGAGTATTCAATTATCTCTACAAGATGATGGGCATTGAATCTGGATATTACGGTACCCACTCCAACATGGAGATTACTGTGTGTTTTCTGCATTTGTTTGAGCCGCTCTACCGTATCAAGCAGTTTTTCAAAATTGCCCGGAACGCCTCTTATTTCATCATGAAGTTTTCCTATACCGTCAAAGGAGGGCTTTATCGTTAGCACAGTTCCAGGGGCTTCTTTGTCAATCACATCAAGAATCTCATTTGTCATCCGTATTACTCTGTCTGTTGCTATAGCATTTGTTGGTATGTGAATAACTGCTGGAGTCATGAATCTGCAGGCATACTTAATAATATCTGGCAGATCATCCCTTAGAAACGGTTCTCCTCCCGAAACGTTGAAGAAGTAAGTCCAGCCTATAGAACGGAAAAGCCTTTCAATAGTACTGATATCAAGGTCATCATCGGAGTCATGCTTCCAGATGTAACAAGTTTTGCATCTTGATTGACATCGCCTTGTGACAGAAAAAGTTACGTTCACAGGATTTGGTGCCTTGGCCAGACCGTACATAGCCAGCTTACTCCTGATAACGCTTCCCGCAAGGTGGAAGATCTGCTCTATATGATTCATGGATTTGGTGAATCTGCGGCGGAGAGAACCGTATATTATTCCCTGAAGCGCGTAGAGCCCTTCCACTACCATCAGCATAAGCCTTTGCCCAAGTGCTATTACTGTAGCGACTTCCACCCCACCATGGACGAAACCTGAAAGAAGGATTCCCTGAACACCCTCTCTGATACCAATCCCTCCAGGGATGAAGACCATTGCCAGGGCAATGAACCAGGAAACGGGTGCAGCCAGCATACAGATAGCTATCATTGCGAAAGGTTGCTCGGGCCGCACTCCGAAACCGCGGAACCAGAAGTAGAGGGCCATGCTGCGAAGACCCCACGAAAGCAGATGATAACCAATGAATATAGCCTGGTCCTTATGTGAGATGTGAGGTAATGTATCGATGTCCGTGCCAAATCGATGACTCAGTTTATGGGTCAGAGCTTTCTGTATTTTCGGAGCGAACATCATGATAATCCCAAGACCGGCTGAAACCCATAGGGCGATTACAACTGGAACAGGCACATTTGCCAGACCCAGAAATGGAAGACCTATCAAAGCCATTATTGTCAGGGCTACCATCATATAGATATTCTCAAGGATAAATGCTGTGATGGCTTTTACAGGTCCAATACCCTTTGCCTTAAGGAAAGTCATCCTTCCAACGACCATCCAGAGTTTGCCCGGAACGTACTGTCCCATCTGAGTGATGTACCAGTTCCTTCTTACTTCTCCCTTATCGATTTTAGGGATCTTCAGCGCCTCAAGTATCTTTCGCCAGGGCGCTGGAGCGAAATAGTAACCAAGCATCAACGAAATGAATGAAAGCACTATCATAGGCAGACTGGCACTCTCCCTTGAAGTTTCCCAGAAACGAATGATTCCCGGCTGCCACCTTGGCCACAGATTCAGTGTGAAATACAGAATGGCTGCTATCAGGAGGATTACACCTCCCCAGGTTGAGAGTATATGGAACAGCCTTTTACGGTCTCTTGTCATTCTGCTGCTTTCTTCTTTTGTCTTCCGGATTTTATATCAAGTGCTACGATAAGAAGAGCGGACAGTAAACCCGCGATTGATATAACAAGACCTGTGTTAACATCGGATGAATCGAACCTGAATTCTACTTCATGCAGTCCTGAAGGTACAACAACTCCCCGCTGCCAGTGATTTGCCTGCATCATTGAAGCTGGTTCTTCATCTATGAATACACGCCATCTTGGATACCACGTGTCGGCGAGAACAAGTAGACCATCCTCCGGATTATCAGTCCGAATTGTAATCTTTTGAGGCTCATCGATTACTATTATTGCTTCCGCTTCCGCTGTGTTAAGCATTTCGGGCAGTTCAGAACTTTCGTACAGTATAGTAATCTTTTGAGGATCGATGCCGCCCGACAGAAGATTAAGACACTGATCTTCAGATAGTTCTACCCAGGATTCAGCAAACCATACCCTCGGAAGCTGTTCCGCGGGAAGCAGAGCTTCGAGTGTGTCAACGTATGATGGATCTGAAGAAGAAGTCTGTTCTATCAGATAATCTCTGAACTGTGGATATGTAAGATAGCCATCCTGTGTCTGAAGAACGGTAAACGCCGTCTGTCGGGCTGCTATGATACCGCCAGTTGAGATAATGGATTGAAGATCTGCCGCAATAGCGGTTTTTGCCGCATGATAACCACCTACCGATCTGATATGGGATGGAACGAATTCGTTTCCACCCATGAGGAGCCTTCCGGATCCTGTAAGTGCGAAAAGATCATTGTCATGTTCAACAAGATCATCAACCCTTGTTTCATCAAGGTAGATCTGAAAATCCTTGTCCAGCGGTATTATTTCAGCGGCGATCAGAATTGAAAGGAGTGTACCAGGTATCACAAGGCTTACTAATTTTTTGTTTCTGAAATAGATAAAACCTGCCAGCACCAGGGCAGCAGCGGCAGCTTTCAGAAAATCTGGAGAAGCGATATCAACTCTTCTATGTACCAGGGAAGCGTATCCTGAAGCCGAGGGGTTTCCCATTCTGGACCACCAGCCTGATTGCAGACCGGGCAGTACAGAATCAGCGAGGAGGAAGATAAATACGCATATGCCTGCAAAAACGGAAATTCCGATCATGAACTTCTTTCTGGGGAAATTTTCATTATGGAAGATAGAATCGAAACCGGGGCCCGCAGCCAGCGCTATAGCGGAAGTCGTAAGGAATGCGGCCATATGCGGAGCTCTCAGTTTGCGGAAAAGCGGAATGATCTTGTGGAGTACTCCCAAGAACGGAGTATAACCGCCCCATGATATGAGCAGTCCTGTCACCATGATAGCCAGCAAAGGCCATCTGTACTTTTTTGAGGAACCCAGAAATGCAGCAGATGCCAGTAGAAAGACCAGGACGCCTGTGAATTCACTGCTTAATCGCAAACCAAGCCTGCCAAAATACAGAGGAACACCGGAAAATGTACTATCCGGAAATCCGTGCCTGTAGCCGAAAAGATGTGGGAACAGCATCGTAAACGTTTCTTCCGGAGGGAGAGAATAACTCGAGGCCTGTTCGTAAGATAGATCATCAGCCCTTGAGGAATACTTTGAAAAATTGTATCCCGGCAGCAACTGAATTGCTCCGATTGCTACTGCAAGAAGTACTACAATCACTATTCCCAATACAGCACTTCCAAGGTTCTTCCCAACGGTGCCTTTACTTGAGAAAGCACGGAATCCGAGCCAGATAAAAGCTGCTCCCACAGAATAGAGAACCATCTGAGGATGGCTGGCCAGGGTCTGCATACCAAGAGCCATCCCACCGATAGCGATGTATTTTCCCCTTCTAGTCTGCATCCACTTTTCACATGAATACAATAGAAGCGGTAGAAAACTCCAGCAGATTATCTTACTTCCATGTCCCGCGTAGAACAATGTGTTCGACCAGGCTGTTACCGCAAAAGCAATAGAGCCGACGATTCTGCCCCACCTGCTTACTCCGATTGATCCAAGAAAAAGCCATGCAAATATTCCGCCAAGAAGCATTTGAATAGGGAAGAGAAAACGAATCATGCCTTCTAGACCTGTGATCAGCAGAAGCAGACCACGAATGGGATAGAAAACAGGAGCGGAAAACGAAGAGTAGAATGGAATACCACAGAATATATATGGATTCCAGTGGGGGAGACTGCCATCCTGAAGAGATTCAGTAGTGAATGTAAAGAAGGAGTATCCCTGATTTACCGTGTCGCTGAGTTCCCCGCCCGGCAACCTTCCTGATGTAAAGACAGTTGAATAGGTTATTAGTACTGCAGGAATTAGAAAAAGCAGAAATCCGGTTCTTTTCGGAAATGAAATCAAAATAGTTACCCCTCTCCGAAGAGTCTTACTATTCGAGTAGAAACAAAAACAGAAGATACTTCAATAATGGATGATATCAAATGCTTTCCTGTTATGACAGCAAGCACAGTGTCAGGTTCACCGGCTGGAATTCTCGAGAAAATACCAATGACTGTTGAAAGCACGATATTTCTATGCTGAGTGATTCTCCGGAAACAAGTCGATCGATTCAAGATTATTTAGCTTGGATGATCATGGAGCCCATAAGCGCGTTTAAAACAGGAGTTTTTGAGAACCGTCTCTCTATCCGGTACAAGAATCTGGTAATTGGGATCGGGCATTTGGAACCAACTAATCCGGCATACTCAATATCCAGCACGGAGTATCCGGTCTCCTTGAGTAGTTTCTTGATAAACGAACGGGAGAATACTTTCTCCGACGGTGACCAGCGGTTTTTCCTGAAAATCCGCAGTATCGGGATGCCGAACGCAAAAAACTTTGCGGGGTTATACAGATTTGGCTCCCTGAATACAATTCTTGCCTGTTGTGTTTTAGTTCTCCTTACTTCCTGCAAGGCCATACATAAATCAGGAAAATGGTGGAGAATAGCGTTGCCTATTACGGAATCGAAAACACCCTCTTTAAAAGGGAGCTGTTCAGCGTTGCTGACGACAAATTGCACACCGCTATCTGTCTTGGATCTGGCTACTCTTATCATTTCCGGTGAAATGTCCAGGGAAACCAGTTGAACTTGTTTTTCAGCGAATTCTTTTGTGTATTCTCCAGTGCCGCAACCGAGTTCTAAAACGGTCATCCCCTTTTTCAGTTCCGCACCTTGAGTAATCGATCGAGCCCTGCGTTTAATGCGATCCATACCTACAGGTGACGTGCTTATAATGACCTTGTCATATAAGTTTGCCCGTTGATCAAAGAATGCACGTTCCTGCTTGCTAAGAGACGCTTTTTGAGGATTATCTTTCATCACGAAGTCCTTTAATGATTATTTTTCTTTTCCAAAGATTTTTACTGTTCTTGTAGAAACAAGAGCCAAAGATACTTCAATAATAGATGATATCAAACGCTGTCCGGTTATGACAGCAAGAACAGGGCCCGTTGCGCCTGAAGGAGCGAGGAGGGCTACCGTAGCCGCCTCCTTAACACCAATCCCGCCGGGAACGACAAATACGATATAACCGGCAAGCCATGACAGAGGAACAGCTGCGCAGCAAAGAAGAAAACTCACATCTGATATGCCGAAGCCTTTCAACCAGAGAAAAAGAGCCAGTCCCCGAAGCCAGGATATGGCAGAATAGATGAGAAGGAGCTTGATGGAACCGATTAATCCGGGTAACGGCAATTCCTGAGGAACGCGCCCATACTTCAGCCTGTACAGCCACTTCTGAATGGGGGTGAGAAATGGAATCACCAGAAGTGAAATTCCCGCCGCAAGTACTGCATACTTCAAACCAGAATGCGAAAATACATCGCTTCTGGAAACCACAACCGGTATCACTGCGGCAAGGCCTGCTCCAGCAACTGTGTACAGCAGTTCAAGAAATGGAACACTTGTGGCTCTGTATCCGGTTAGACCTCGTGATTTCAGGAAGGCAACTCTGCCGGCGAACAGCCATACTTTTCCGGGTACATACCGGCCGAGCTGCGACAAGAACCATGCAGCTCGAAGTTCTCTTGAACTGACAGTGCTTCCCGCGCGGTGTGAGAGAATTATCCATCCTGCAGGTATAAGGAAGTAGGATATTACAAGAAAGAGGGTGGAGGTACATATTAAAAGCCAGACAGGTTGCCAGCTGAATTTGTTTATCTGTTCAAGCCAGTTCTCGCCGTTGACAATAATAATCCATGCGGCAGCAGTGATTAGAAGCAGAATACCGGTTCTCATAAGCCATTTTATCCAGGCTTTTTTCTTGGTAGAGTTCATTAGCGTAGAACTCCGTTGTTCAGATACCATGAAACTGTTTCACTTATACCTTTTTTAAGATTCCATTCTGTATGGAAATCAGCCTTCTCTGCCTTTTCGGTCGATACGTAGTGATCTTTGCCGAAGAGTTGGAACCTGCTTTCTGAAAGCGCGTCTGGACACAGTTTCCCCAGCTTAAGAACCATTCTGAAGAACATTTTCGGCAGAGGTACGATTTTTAAAGATTGCCCCAGAGCCGATGCGATCTCACTGCACAGTTCCCTGACAGTGACGATTTCCGGACCAGCTATGTTAAAAAGCCCGCCGTTCAGTATACCTCCGGGAAGAGAAGACTCCACTGCCCGGCAGACATCTCCTGCAAATGTAGGTCTGATTTTAGCGCCGTTTCTTCCGATAAGGGGCATCCATCCTTTTGAAACCTGTTCGAACAAGGCAAGTTTGTGAAAATCACCAGGTCCGTAAACGAAATCAGGGCGAAGAACTGTCAGTTGGTCAGCGGGCAGATCCTCGTGTTTACGCAGGTATATTTCACCCTTCATTTTTGAAGATTCATATTCGCCCCAGGGATCGTATTCCGAATCCTCCGAACCGTTCGCTGAAAGGCCTGCAACACCGGGTGTACTGATATGTATTAAATGAGTATCCTTACGCGAACAGTAGTCGGCAAGTGTTTTCGGAAGGGCTGTGTTGGATAGCGTTAACTCGTTACTATTAACGCCAGGAGTTCCTAGTCGACCTGCTGAGTTAACGATTACATCGATATCTTCAGGTATCCCATCCAGAGAAAGATTTCCATGCTTTGATCTGTTGTAACTAACAGTTTCATACCCTCTTATCGAAAGATATTCCGCGATGCATGATCCAATAAATCCACCTGCTCCGGTAATGAATATCCTCATTGCAGCTTTTTCACAAGTTCTTCAGCATACGTTTCCCAGCTGAATGAGGAAGCCTTCAGTCTTATCCTGCTTTTTGTATCAGGATCGGAAGCAAGTTCAAAAGCGGCGAGTATGGATTCTGCCAGGCTTGATGGTGACCAGGGTTGAGCAAGGAAGCCTGTGGAACCAGGATCAACAAGTTCTGACAATCCACCGGTATCGGTAAGAACAAGAATCCTGCCGAAGGAGAGAGCTATTTGTGCCACACCGCTTTGAGTAGCGCTGCGGTAAGGGAGGGTAACAATATCAGCTGCATTGAAATACATGGCGATATCGTCATCTGGAACGAACTCATCGATCCATTTTATTCTATGTGAAAGCTTGAGAGAGGAAATGACTGAGGTTATTTCACGTTTGTCTGCGTAGCATTCACCAACAATAAGAAGAGATATATCATTCGGAAGGGAACTCATCGACCTTACAAGATCCTGAATACCCTTGTATGGTCGCACAAGACCGAAGAAAAGAATCAAACGCTCAGTTTCCGAGTAACCAAGTTTCTTTCTTGAATATTCCCTGGTGACTTCAGGATTATTGTACTGATCGTAAACAGGATGGTAGAGTTTGAGAAGCTCTGCATTCAGGTCAAGGGATGCAGCTTTTTCCAGATCCGTTTCGCTGTGAACAACAGCAAGCTTCATTCTGTCAAGGAAATTCCTTGACAGTTTTCCGGCAAACGGAAAGGATTCATGGGGAATAACATTGTGACAAATAGCCGCGGACGGAATTGAACTGGGAATTGAAGCAAGAACCGATGGCGCAAAGAAAGGATGCCACCATTGAATTATCAGGTTGTCGAATTCGGATTTCTTGAAGTAATCTCTGGATGACATCCACCTGAAAGGATTACATGAATCGATTAAACTGATTATTTCATCACCGTTATGTTCGGTTTCCGGTTCGAGCTGTGACGTTCCGGGGAACAGCATGGACGGATAAAGTTTTCTGTACGATATCGGAATAAAATCATGTTCGGGAAAGTTATACTTCAGGGTTTCAAGAAGCCGCATGGAAAACTGGGCAATTCCACCGCGGTAGGGGGGGAATGGTCCTACGACTCCTGTCTTCATTCTTCTTCCGATTTGGGTTTGGTTCTCTCCAGAATGTCGAATGATTTCCTTCTGGACAATTTCAGAAGCATTTCACCAAGAAGGCCCAGTGAAATGAACTGAAAACCTACAACAAGAAGGAGAACACCAAGAAGCAGAAGGGGTCTTCTTCCTATTGACTCACCACCGAACCAGACTACTGTAAGATACGCTGAAATACCAAGTCCAATCAGAGCCAGTACTGTTCCGATGCCCCCGAAGAAATGGAGGGGACGGTAAGAGTACCTGTGTAAGAAAAGTACAGTCAGAAGATCTGAATATCCCCTGAAAAAGCGGGCAAGTCCGTACTTGGTTTGTCCATATTTACGTTGTCTGTGATTTACAATCTTTTCACCTATCGAAAAGCCTTGCTGAGCTGCCAGCACGGGAGTATACCTGTGCATTTCTCCGTAGAGTTCCAGGTTTTCGATGACTTTCCTTCTGTAAACCTTTAATCCGCAGTTGAAATCGTGAAGTTTTACGCCTGTAGCCAGCCTGACGGTTAAATTGAAGAACTTTGAGGGTACTGTTTTTCCGAGAGGATCCTTACGGTCCTTTTTCCATCCACTAACAAGATCGAAGCCCTCTTTAATCATCAGATCAATTATTCCGGGTATTTCAAGTGGATCATCCTGAAGGTCAGCATCAAGAGTAGCTACAAATTCACCTCGTGATTCATTGAATCCCGCAGCCAGGGCGGCAGCCTTTCCTCTGTTACTGCTGAACCTTAATCCTGTTACCGGGAAATCCGAAGACAGCTGGCAGATTCGTTCCCAGGTGTTATCAGTGCTGCCGTCATCGATGATGATAACTTCATGAATTCTGTTCTGCATGCATTCGGATATTTCCTTCACAAGTTCCGGAAGGCTCTCCTCTTCGTTGAACGCCGCGATTACAATTGAGATATCCGGGTTCTTATCCTTTGCTGGTAACTCTGTCACTGTTCCCTCTTCTCCCTCTGACTGTTGGATATTCCATGTGAATATGTTAACAGTTCAGGTTGCCCGGTGCCATTATTCATACGGCAGTAGGTGAATCTCGTCAGCCAGTCTCCAAGAGAAACATATATACCTGTTTTACTTCTTTTGACAGTGTCCAGGTGTGTATGACCCATAATGATGATATCAATACCCTCATCGAATTTGTCATTAATCCAGTTCTGCAGTCCTGAGGGGATGCTGTCAAGGTCACGCCTGAGTATCCGCTTACTGGTATCTGAGAAACGTCTAGCGAGGAAAGTGCCAACGTCAGGATGAAGAAGTCTGAAGAGGAATTTGCTTGTACCAGACCTCAAAACCGGCTTTAAAAGTCTGTAACCGACATCGCCGGATCCCAGCCCGTCACCATGGGCCAGGAGCACCCGCTTTCCATTCATTTCCAATGTCAGATAATCTTCGAGGTGTATCGTTGCTCCGGTCGCTTCCTCAAAATGCTTTCCTACCCAGAAATCATGATTGCCTGGAAGAAAATGAACTTTCCATCCTTTATCGGAAAGGCTTCTTAATGCAGAAAGGCTTCTTTCATATCCGGATGGAACGACACTTTGGTATTCAAACCAGAAATCGAAGAGGTCGCCCAGTATCCAGAATTCTCCGGAATCGTGGGAATCATGGAGATAATTAAGAAAGGAAATGAATTTGTCCCGGCCGGGATGGGATTCCCTCTCCGGGAAAAGATGAACATCGCTAAGAAAGTATCTGTCCATTATTCCCCACAGTGGATGGAAGAGAGAAGCCTTGAAGGAGATCCGAAACCGTTTCCAGTGATCTCTTCGCCCCCGGTAGTCAGTATCAGGCAGGTTGGCAGTATATTGGTATCCATCTTCTTCATGACAGTGGAATCCGCGAGATATACGGGCAAAGATATTTCCATGTTATTGATAACGCGCTGAGCATGATTTCTCGAATTGTGATCCGGCTGGACAGGCAGAGCCAGACAGGTTGTATCAAGCGAAGCCAGGAAAAGAAGGTCGGCCTGCATATCATCGTGTTTATCAAGCGGGAGCCAATAGTAAAGAATGACATCAGTTTCGAGGAGAATGTCTACCGTATCTCCAGTGGGAGCAATAAGAACACCGGGCAGCCGCACCGAAAGTTGGCTGGTGTACGATGAATCATTATCGGCGGATTCTACTTCTTCTGTTCTTTCACCGCAGCCGTAGATAAGAACAAGAGAAATCACGAACAACACAATTGTACTTCTCATATTCGTGTCTTTCCATTCATAAAAATTCAATTTCAACAGGATATTAATAAATACTGTCCGAATCAGCCACTAGTAATAATTGAGAACAGCCGGACCGGCCAGGATTCGGAGTCCTGGCCCCGTATAATGACCAAAGCATCTGTATCCTGTACAACAGCGGTGATATGAAAATCCTTGTGGGTTACAAAATGCGGGTTCGGCGGGAGATTTAACGGAGAAACAATTCTGACAAGAACATCACCGGTTCTCGCATCTCTCGCGGTAATAAGTTTGTAAGGGTAATAATCATGTATTCCGAAGGCTACTTCACCGGGGAGAGGAGGTTCAATCCCCTCGATTATCCACCAGTTGCCAGACCAGACGGAATCGAATAGGGAAATCATAGATGCACGGATGGCGATTTCTCCTATATCTGAAATAGTAGTAGAAGGTTTCCTGAACAGTACCGGCATCAACGCGAGAAGCAGGAATCCGATAACCGCAGCTGAGATTCTGGCAACTGTCGATTCCGACAAATCATGCATTTGTCAGTAAACTGCTGATAGTGTTCTGCAGCTCGAAGGGAGCCTTGTATTGCATGTAATCTCTCATGGTTTGCTGAATGTGTTCGGTCTGTCTGAAGAATTCCCTGCAGTCCGGACATCCATCAATATGGTCCATAAGGTTTTCTCGATGCTCGGGAGCCAGCTCACCAGAAATGTAATCGTGCATGTGTAAATGAGCATCTTCACATGTCATATCAACTCTCCCCCATTGCCACATTCTTCCAGTCAGAAAGCAAATGGCGCAGTATTAGTCTGCCTCTGTGTATCCTGGATCTTACCGTACCTATCGGTATATCAAGAATAGATGCAATATCTGTGTATGAAAATCCCTGAACATCGCAGAGTACTATGGAATCCTTGAACTCCTCAGGAAGATTAGCGATAGCTCTTGTTATATCTTCCTTCAGTAAATTATCAAGACACTTTACACTCGGGTCGGGACCGTGCTTGTGCAGCTCCGATACATCTTCCCTGACCATCTGTTCTATCCATTCTCCAGCCATACCTATTGGCTTTCTTTCATTTCTTCTAATTTCATTCAAAAATGTATTACGCATTATTGTGAACAACCATGCCCCCGCATTTGTTCCAAGGGAATACTGCTTCTCGGATTTGAGTGCGTTCAGATAAGTATCCTGGATAAGGTCGGACGCGTCTTCACTATTCTTGCAAAGATGCATTGCATATCCATAGAGCCTGTCCAGGTGACTGAGCACTTCCTTTTCAAAACTCTTTCTTCGTTTGCTTTTCATACTGCTCACAATATAGAATATTCGTTGCTTATAAACAAGCAAACGAATCGTCCATATGCCAATACGTTAGCGTTCAACACAACCTGTAGTAGTGCCCCCTTGCCAAAGGTACAAAATATTGATAGTCTACCTCTATCGATGGCGTTTTGACTTGTGACCGGGATCTGAGTTAGTTTAAAAGTTGAAACCAATTATAGGTTTGAAAGTAGTGATAAAATTTACATATGCAGATTAACTAATAGTGGTTATTATTTCTGCTGATGATTACCCCTTACAAATGGGGCAGGAGGGTGTAGTTGGCTGAACTTCATCTGCAGAACGATCTATTCTCGAAAACAGACAGTAGCAGTGAAAAGCTTGTTGATGAAGGAAAGAACTCATCTGATTTCATTGGATTGATTACGCCTGAATTCAGCAAGAACGCACAAACTGTTTTGAAGAAACGGTATCTGAAAAGAAACGAATCCGGTGAGATCATTGAGAAGCCGGGGGATATGTTTCTGCGTGTTGCTGAAGCCGTTGCGTCTGCTGAGGAAAAATACGAGAACGATGTAGAACAGATGACGATCACATTCTACAATATGATGGCTAAAAAGGAATTCCTTCCCAATTCTCCCACACTAATGAATGCCGGACGAGAACTCGGGCAGCTTTCAGCGTGCTTCGTTCTTCCCATTGAAGACAGTATGGAAAGCATATTCTCCGCTGTAAAGAATACGGCGCTGATACATAAGAGTGGGGGGGGAACAGGGTTCTCATTCTCCAAGATACGCCCTGTAAATGATACTGTAATGTCAACGAAAGGTATTTCCAGCGGTCCTATATCTTTCATGAATGTTTTTGATCAGGCAACCGAAACCGTCAAGCAGGGAGGGGTTCGCCGGGGAGCAAACATGGCCGTTCTCAGGGTGGACCATCCCGACATTTGTGAATTCATAAACGTTAAGCGCAATATGGAAAAGCTTAACAATTTCAATCTTTCAGTCGCAGCTACCGATGAATTCATGGATGCAGTTGAAAGGGGAACCAAGTACAATATTGTGAACCCCCGGAACGGCAAAGTAGTTGGTTCAAAGGACGCAAATGAAATATTCGACTCAATTATTGATTCAGCCTGGAATTCAGGGGAGCCGGGACTGGTTTTCATTGACCGCATGAATGACGCTAACCCTACACCGCATATCGCTGATATTGAAGCTACAAATCCATGTGGAGAGCAGCCACTGCTTCCATATGAAGCGTGCAACCTTGGTTCTGTAAATGTTTCAGTTATGGTGGAAAAAAGCGAAACCGGAATGTTTAAAATGAACTGGGCTAAGCTTGAAACAACTGTGAAAACTGCTGTAAGGTTTCTGGACGATGTAATTGAGATAAATCGTTATCCTCTTGATGAGATAGCTGAGATGGTAGCCGGGAATCGAAAAATAGGTCTTGGTGTTATGGGTTTTGCAGATCTTCTCTTCAGGCTGGGAATACCTTATGACTCCGAGGAAGCATTGCTGTTCGCAGAAGAACTTATGAGTTTCATTGCTGAGAAGGGAAAAAAAGCAAGCACAGATCTGGCCGCGGAACGTGGAGCATTTCCGAATTTCAAAGGAAGCGTTTACGACAGCAAGCATATGCCTATGATACGTAACGCGACAGTAACCACAATTGCGCCAACCGGTTCAATCAGCATCCTTGCCGGATGTTCAGGTGGAATTGAACCTGTATTTGCTCTTGCTTTTACAAGAAAGAACCTGTTGGACAAAGATGATGAACTGCATGAAGTAGTTCCAGAATTCGCGAGAATTGCGAGTGAAAGAAATTTCTTCTCTGAAGAAGTTTTTACGATAATTGCTGAAAAAGGCACTTGCCAGGGAATACCCGAGATTCCAGGGGATATTCAGAGAATATTTGTCACTTCTCATGATATATCTCCCGCTTACCACGTAAGGATGCAGGCTGCTTTCCAGAAATACACCGATAACGCAGTTTCAAAAACGGTGAATCTTCCCGAGAACGCTTCAAGGAAGAGTGTCGCTGAAATTTTCAAGCTTTCCCGCAGGATTGGTTGCAAAGGTGTTACGGTTTATCGGGATAAAAGCAGGGACAAGCAGGTTCTTAACCTTGCAAAATCAAGGGAGTCCGAGAAGGCCGATGAAGTTACGCTACCATTAATGCCAATAAGCCCACGGGACAGGGGAGATGTTACTTCAGGGATAACAAGAAGAATCAGAACAGGGTGCGGAAAGCTGTATGTGACAATAAACAGAGACGAAAATGGTCCTGTTGAACTGTTTTCACAGATGGGGAAAGCCGGCGGTTGCGCAGCCAGCCAGTCGGAAGCTATAAGCAGGCTCATTTCTCTGGCTCTAAGATCCAATGTCAAACCCGAGGCAATAGTGAAAGAACTCAAGGGTATCAGCTGCCATAGAATAGTCTGGCAGGGTGGTAACAGAATCCTATCCTGCGCTGATGCCATTGGCCAGACCATTGAATGGTACGGCAACGAGAATGTGGATACTTTAATCATGAACAGTACCGCCACAATACAATCCATCGAACCGGTACAGGCGAAACAGAGTAACGATACTGAAACGAATGCTGCTGAATCGAACGATGAAGAAGTCGTGGAGAACCTTGCTGGAGCCTGTCCAATGTGCGGAGGACCTCTCAAGTACGAATCAGGATGTGTTTCCTGTTCCCTCAATTGCGGCTATTCCGAATGTGGCTGATAAAGTTCATCCATGTCAGATACTAATCAGATCAATAATTAATCCTGAAATTAAACAGATTGTTCTACGGCTAATTGCAGGCGGATTGGAACCGGGCTTGCATTTCACCGCCATTTTTCATTAGACTTCCGGTTCAACTAAAATGAGCGGTTAAAAAACAATGAATGGAGAAACAGTGGAGAAGACAGTAAAGGATATAGAAAAAGGACAGGATCTGATTAGAGTTGAGCTTTCCGAATTCAAAGGGAGCCAGTACATAGGCGCCAGAATATACTATATGGACGATAAGGGTGATTGGAAGCCTACTCGCAAGGGGCTTACATTGACTCCCGATGTAATGGTGAAGGTTCGTGACGCGATTAATGAGGCTCTTGAGATCCTGGAGTAGAATTTTCATCAAACCGGGCTGAAAATAACCCTGATCCAGGAGATGTTCTTCATGTATCAGTGAAATAATCATTCATACAGGTATTCAATACCGTCCGATCCATCAAGAAAAGGGTATAGGTCATTCAACCTGGATAAATTGAACCATCTCCATCAGTAATCCTTGCTTATCTTCCAGTCCTTCAGACAGTTCTGAAAGAGAAAGAAATGCAAAACTATCATTATAAAAAGATATCCCTTGAAACAAGATTAAGCACAAAATACGTTGCCGCTGTCGCGTCTCTACTTGCGGAGGGAGCTACCGTACCTTTTATTGCAAGGTATCGAAAGGAAGCTACCGGAAGCATGGATGAAGTTTCCGTCATAACCGTTCGTGACAGACTGGAACAGCTGAAAAAACTTGATGGTAGAAGGGAATCCATACTGCGGTCACTTGATGAAAGAGAACTTCTTACAGACGATTTGAAGGACAGGATCATCAATGCGGATACTGTGGTTTCTCTTGAAGATATCTATCTGCCGTTCCGTCCTAAAAGAAGAACCAGAGCCACAAAGGCAAAGGAGAAGGGGCTCGAGCCTCTTGCGCTGCGGATACTGCTTCAGAAGGGTGATGATCCATCTTTGTATGCGCTCGAATATCTGGATCCGAAAAAAGGCGTTGAAACACTGGAAGATGCACTTGCAGGAGCACGGGATATCATTGCGGAAGTGCTGTCACATGACGCTGAAATCAGAAACCCTATGCGAAGGCTTTACTGGAATACAGGCAACTACAAATGCAGGGTGAATTCGGGAATGGAGGAGGAAGGGGCGAAATTCAGAGATTATTTTGAATGGGATGAACCTGTATGCAGAACTCCATCACACAGAGTTCTTGCGATGCGAAGGGGAGAGGAGAAAAAAGTTCTATCTCTCAGGATAACAGTGTCGATTGATAGAGCAATGGACATTATTCTGTCAGGAAAATGCATGAACCCCGATACTCCTGAAGAAAGAATAATCGCTGAGGCCGCAAAGGATGGTTTCCAGAGACTTCTCGCTCCGTCTATGGAGACGGAGACCCGCTGCAGAAGCAGGGAGGCGGCGGATGATGAGGCAATAGTAGTATTCGCATCAAATCTGAGAGAACTTCTGCTTGCTCCACCGCTGGGTTCGAAAGAAGTGCTGGCAATAGATCCTGGTTTCCGGACCGGCTGCAAGCTTGTCTGTCTCGATTCACAGGGATTGGTTCAACATAATACAGCGATATTTCCCTTTATGTCTGAAGCGAAAAAAGTGGAATCCGCTAAAACCGTTAACGGGTTGATAGAGAGATTCGGACCGAAGTACATCGCTGTTGGTAATGGTACTGCCGGCCGGGAAACCGAAAAATTCCTGGGCGAAGTGGGGCTTCCGCAGGATGTAAAAGCTGTATCGGTGAACGAGAGCGGAGCATCAATCTACTCGGCTTCCGAAATTGCCAGGGAGGAATTTCCCGATTTTGATATCACTGTACGCGGAGCGATCTCGATAGGAAGAAGGCTTCAGGATCCCCTGGCGGAACTGGTCAAGATAGACCCTAAGTCCATAGGAGTAGGCCAGTATCAACATGATGTGGACAGTAAAAAACTGCACAAGGCTCTTGATGATACAGTGATGAGCTGTGTCAACAGAGTTGGCGTTGATATCAATACAGCAAGTGCTCGACTTCTATCGTATGTATCCGGTCTTTCCGCGAAAGTATCTGGAAATATTCTCGAATGGAGAGAGAAGAACGGAGCATTTTCCAGCCGTCAACAGCTTCTGCAGGTTACAGGTCTCGGATCTGTTGCCTTTGAGCAGTCCGCGGGTTTTTTAAGGATCAGAAAAGGGCAGAACCCATTGGATGGAAGCGGTGTTCATCCGGAAAGTTATGCACTGGTTGAACGGATGGCCAGATCGAAGGGTTCGAGTGTTACAGAACTGATGAAGTCAGAGGAGATCCGGAAATCAATTGATCTCAAAGAGTTTATCAGTGGAAAAATCGGGCTTCCCACGCTGCGTGATATCATGGATGAGCTGGAAAAACCAGGAAGGGATCCCAGAAAATCCTTCCAGATGTTCAGTTTTGCTGATGTCCATGATATTAAGGATCTTGATGAGGGAATGATACTGCCCGGAATAGTAACGAATGTTACGAATTTCGGCGCTTTTGTAGATATAGGGGTTCATCAGGATGGACTTGTCCATATCAGCCAGATGGCTGACAGATATATTAAAAATCCGGCAGATGTAGTTTCGGCAGGTCAAAAACTCAGAGTAAAGGTCATGGATGTGGACATTAAAAGAAAGCGTATATCCCTTTCCATGATAGGGATCGAATAGCATATAAATACTATCGCTTGAGAGGGTATTAGAAGCGGTGTGGGAGTAGTTCAGTGAGAGTATAGGACTTGACCGTGTCGTTCGTTGCCACCATCACCTGGAAATCATCATCGCAGAATTCGGCAAGTACTTCCCTGCAGGCTCCGCACGGCATAGGTTCACCATCAGGCGAGTATATCAGAATCCTTTTGAATTTCTTCTGTCCGTTTGAAACCGCTGAAAAAACCGCTGCCCTTTCGGCACACACGGTAAGACCATAGGAGGAATTTTCGACGTTGACCCCAACGTGAAGGTCACCATTCTCATCTTCAAGAACCGCGATCACATGAAAATTCGAATAAGGACAGTAGCAATTTCCGGAGGCTTCCTTCGCTTTCGCGAGAAGTTCCTCAGCACTCTTAGCCATCCTCAGAAGGTTCTTTCGATAAAGGGAAGTGATCTGAGCTTATCGTTGGCATTTCGCAGTCTGAGGGAAACAACCTCTGAGAACGCGTGAAATACTTTTAGACCTATCCTGGGGTTTTCATTTAATATGCAAGATACCTTGGAATGCTGGATCTTTGCCAGTTCAACCCGAGTATGTGAATATACAGAGGCACTTCTGCTTCTGCGATCAAGCAGGACCATTTCACCGAAGAAATCCCCCATTTTGAGAATTCCGAGTATCTGTTCGATACCCTCGAAGGTTTTCTTGGTCACGCGAACTTTGCCTGACAGGATAAGGTATAGATATTCGCCGGTGTCATCCTCACGGATTATCACACTGTTGGGAGCCAGGTCAGAATATTGAGCCTTATCAACGAATAATTCAAGCTCTTCCGGCTCCAGAGCCTGGAAGAGGTAAGCGGATTTGAACACGTCAAGATGGGCCAGCGTGAATCTACTGTTCATGTTTTTCTCCATGTCATATTCTGATTCATTGTATTAACTATTCAATTCAGGGCAGTCTGTCCAGATCAATAAAAACAGTCTTCTCTCTGGAATATACAACCTGTCCCGGTTTTCCTTTTCTTATGCGGTTAACATACTGAACCCTGGTATAATCAACAGGGATGATACCGGAGGAGGCTCCGCTTCCCCTTGCAGCCTCAATTGCTGTCTCCAATATGATATCCTCCGGTGGATTGTCTGACCTTCCATCGAGCTTAAGAACTACATGGGCACCTGGAATACCCCTTGCATGGAACCATAAGTCGCCCCGCTTGCCGATTCTGAATGTAACTTCCTCATTTTCTCTGGCATTTCTTCCCGCGAAGCATCTCCATTCTCCGCTGAGTGTTTTAGCTCCTATTAGTTTTTTCCCTTCTTCCTTATTGAGTTCCTTTTTCCGGTGATTCCGAAGAAGATCGTCCAGTTCGGCAACCGGAAGGTCAGGGGCTCTTGAGAGTGACTTTTCCAGGGATTCTATTTCATACAGCGTACTTTGTTCATGTTCCTCAAGATTGCGTTTCTCTATTCCAGTATTTGAAGCCTTCCTGAAAAACCTGCCGGCATTTGATTTAAGTGACTTTGAGGGTTTGAGAGGAATTGTGTGCTCAAAACCGTTCCAGTCCCTCAGTACAATCTCACTGAGGCCTTTCTTCGAATTATTCTGTGTTGAGAGAAGCAGGTTACCCCATGTTCGGTACTTTTCAGGGGATACGAGTCCATCCAGGGCGACCTTGAGATTGCTAAGCCTTTTGTAAAGGAAAGACAGCCTCCTCCGTAGAATGGCTGACCATGTTTCAAGCCTGTCCTCCTTTAGACAGGTGTTTTTTCCCGTCATTTTCATGGAGAGGGGAAACTCTATGGGTTTTCCTGTACCAAGTTCAATGGGAAGTGGGCCGTCAGGACCGAACCATGGGCTGAAATTCTGTTCAAGCAGAGCGGTCTCAAGTTCAATTACGACATCGATCAATGAGGTCTTATTGATATCCGAATGGCTTATAAGAGCTCGTGCGGTCGTCGGGCCAACACCTTCCAGCATCGTGTATAGTAAGGCGGGAGAGGCCTTTTTATTCTCAATGGTTCTTTTCAATTCGATGGAACTGTTCCATTCTCCTGGAGACAGGCCAGAAGATGGTGGTGGAACGTATACCTGACCCGGGGCAACTGTTCTATACCTGCTTTTGGTTGAGAGTACTTTCCTTTGGCAGGCAAGAATTCTCTTATCCTCATCTCTTACCAGGATAACGTTCGCATTCCGCCCGGTAGCCTCAAAGATGAGAGTAACGTCGGAATTCCCATAGAGAAGAGTACTGCTGAAACAGAGATTCAGTATTCTGTCAGCGCCCGGCTGGACAATATTCCGAACTTTTGCACCGTCGAGATGATGGTTCCATGTCGGGGAGGACAGTTCTGTCATATTCGCCGTTTTGCTCCAGATGAGGCCCGGAGAATCCGGTCTGGCGTTCAGAATAAGAATTCCATCGTCAAACAGAAGGCCGAATGCGTCCCTTGCCGGGCGGCCGATTTTCCTGCATTTCCTGTTTGAAATCAGGTCTTTCAGAGGCGGCAACAGAGCACTGAGAAAAACACCGTCCACAAAAACCCCTTTCTCGAAAGATGGTTCATAATATCTTTGTATCGTTCTTTTTATGCAATTCCGAATTCTAATCATAGATTTGTATATTATAATGGGTGATTTCAGTCAGACCTCGCTTTGACGCGGCTTCCTGTTCCCTGGTATTGTAGCTTACTGTGTGGGAGTGTGTTCTATCGGTTTAAGTAGGATTAGTAGCCCGTTGGCAAGGATATGTTTTTCCTGCTGACGATTAAGATCGCGTCTTTAAAGGGGGCTTGCCGGTTTGAGAATCCTTTTTCATACAATAGCGTTGAACAGATGTGATCTGCTGAAACAGACGATTAACTCAATTGATTCTCAACATGACTGGGATTTACTGCTTCACTTCGTTTCAAAAGATCCTGAGATTGCCGAATACCTTGGATCGGAGAAGATAGCTTCAAATGCTAAAAACGAGTTCATCTTCAATTTAGGCTACAACATTGGTGTAGCCTTTTGTTTCAATGAAGCGCTTTATCATGGATACGAAAAGAACAGTTACGATTATGTCTTTCTTATAAACAGTGATATCCGCTTTCATCCGGGTGATATTGACGGAATGATCTCTCTCGCAGAAGAGTCCCATGATAAAGCGCTCGTCACGGTGAGGGGACCGCACGGTAAGCACGGAGACGATTGGCAGCATTCTCAGGGACTTGCCGCGTGCATACTGATGCCGGACGCTTTCAAAAAAGCTGGGTACTTCGATGAGAACATCTTCCCGGCATACTTTGAAGACTGTGATTATTTTTACAGAGTACGGCTTGCACAGGGTAATGGATCTATTATCGAAAATCCTGCATTGGATGATGTTGACAATCCGCTTGTTGCCTGTCTCCTGACTGGAAGAACACTCCACGAGGGAAGCAGCGTGATCAGCTCTGACAAAAAGATGCGCAAGCTTAACTCATATTTCTATGATAGAAACAAGAATTATTACATCTCCAAGTGGGGAGGAATAAACGATCAGGAGAAGTATTTGATCCCCTTCAAGGAAGTTGACTCCCTGAGAATTGACAGTGTGGATAGAACTCATCCGTACGGAAGAACATTCGACAGATCGCGAGAAAGAGAACTCTACCTGGCATTCGCGAAGAACAAAGGTTTTCTTCAGCTTGAGATACTTAAAGGATACAATTATTTAAATCGATAAACACCATTCAATTGAAAATTTTCCCATTATGTCTCAAAACACTCCTGTAGACTTCCATAGAGCGTTTCGCTGTTAAATTCCAGGAAAAATGTTTTGCCTGCTCAAAACCCAGGGGTATGAGCTGTTCGCGAATACCGGCGGGATCTGTTAGTGTCTTCATTGCTGATGCAATCTCCGTGGGGCTGAGTGGATCAACGAGAATAGCCGCGTCTCCCGCTATTTCCGGTAGACATGACGCATTGGATGTAATGACGGGACAGCCGCACTGCATCGCCTCTATAATGGGGAGGCCGAATCCCTCTGCGAAGGACGGGAACACGAATGCAGTGGCAGATGAGTACAGTTGAACAAGATCATCCTCCGATATTCCTTCTATCGTATGCACAGACCGGTCTTTAAGGAAAGCTTCGTTTCTCGCCTGGAAGTTCTTTTTGTCTTCCTCGCCTCCGGACAGGACAAGTACAAGATGGTTCTTCCTGCGAATATCCTCTGGAATGAGTGAATAGGCTTCGAGTAGATTCGATATGTTTTTTCTTGGATCAACACGTCCGATAAAGAGGAAGTACGAGTTACCGGATAGACCGTACCGTTTCAGGAGCTGCTTATCCGGCGCAACCGGTTTGAACGATACGGAGGCGGCATCGTGAACAGGTACAATGTCAAGTGTGCAGGAAGGATACTTTCTGTGAAGTGTTTCGGCAACGTAACTTGATGGAGTTATTATCGCGTCTGCCCTTTTCAGCAGAACAGGGGTCCTGCTGAGGTACTGTCTCTGGAGATCTGAGTTTCTGTACTGTTCCTGAGTTATGGGGAAGATATCGTTGATAGTTGCTACGAACGAGCCTGGTAATGCCGGAGTTCCGTATGGATCCGTCAGATGTACAATATCAATTTTTCGCTCGTGAAATCGCCATGCAAGGGAACCTGTGAGAACAGTCAGGCGTTTTAAACTGTCACCCAGCATTCTTATATGAGGAAGGCCTCCGATAATATCGATATTCGAGTATTCACCGAAGATCTTCTGGAGTATGCCCTTTTTCGAAGAACTGAACGTTGTGTAAAGCAGAAATTTATCATCTGGAAACTCGAAGGCCAGAGCCCGTACAAGTTCCCGGGTGTAGGTTCTTATCCCGCTGTGCCCGAGAATGTTAGTCGCGTCAAAACCAACTCTCACTTCGTCTCCCTCCGGAGAAATTCTGGAATGAATCGCTTAATGAACTTCAAATTACAGAACTTTGAAATCGAAGTCAACAGATATGGACTGACTTCCCTGTAATCATGCCTTCGATACGTTCCGTCGTACGCCTGTGGCTGTCAACTGTTTTCTGCCGGTGTTCGGAGCTGCCATGATTTGAGCTTCGAAGTTATGAGCCTCAGGGATTTAGACAGTCCGCCCAGTGACCAGCTGCCCCAGGAATGAAGTCGTATGCTCTGCTCACTTCCGTCTGAGCTGCGATATTGCAGTATGGGATATGCCGCTCCCGCGTATGAGGCCATACTTCCTGCGTCTGCCTTGCATTTTACGGAGATCATGTCCTCCCGTTTCAGCACGAAATTTTCCGTATCCCCTCGGTAAACCAGCCGGTCAGGCTCTATCCAAAGCACGCCAACATCATCTTCTACAAGAGTCAGCTTCTTGAAGCTGCTTTTGCCAGGGTCCGAAACTCCAACAAGAACTCCCTTCGCGAGATCAGGGGGGGCAACTCCGAGCACAATTGCCCTTTTTCTGACCACAGCTCGATTAAGCGGCGCCCAGATATTGATCCAGACCATAGTGAGCTGAACACATATCAACGATGCCAGTATGGGAATGATGAACGGTAATGGTTCTGGCAGCCCATGATGTATCAGGATAGGTGTGATAGGAACAGAAATGATGAATCCGATTGCCAGGGATAGGCCCAAGCCAACGGCGATGTTGATAAGATAGAGCTTCTTCTTGAAGCTCGCGAAGAAAGGCTTGTTGAAATCGAACGTGAAGCAGCTGGTGAGGAAAGTTACAGCATACGCAACCACAGCTGCTGTAAGAGCGATAGCGCTTAATACAATGGCAATCGTAGAATTGAAGAAGGACCCGGCAGCAAGAAAGGACTCTGGCACAGGTTCATGAGAAGAGAACATGCCGATCAGTTTAATGCCCAGAAGGAAAGAGGCAATAAGCACGATAATGATGAGCAGGAACCCGCCTACTCTCTTGAAAACAGGAAGTCTCTCATTTCCTGACTGCATCGTTTCCTCCGTTTCCAAACGAATCTCATTTTCTCTCGCATCGAGTCATAAAATTCGTGTGTTTCATATTACTTGAAGACGCGCTTCGCTCTTTTAAGTTTATCCCCGTCCTTTGTATTTTCTACGTGCTTCATCAACTTCTACGCGCGCTTCATCGATTCCGCGCTCATCGAACCACGAAAGCCACTTATCGGTATCGATAATCCTTGCGTCGCTGTCCCAGAGTGAACAACGAATCGAAAGGCCATGATGATTCGTTATTCGAATGATTTCTTCATCACCGCTGTAGATATAGACAGCAGGTGTGCCGTCACACTTGCAGTGAAACCACTCCTTTGGCCTCTCTATAATCAGGCTCTGCTTCAAGGCAATTATATCCTGCCTGTCTTTCGACTCAAACAAAATTTTTGAATTGATCCAGGGAGATTCCCTGACGATTACTCGATCTGCCTTTTCTATCAGTTGAGAGAGCGTCGAAGGGTTTACGAGGTGTTCAGGTTTGGTGTTGTCAATTTTCATTCGTTCACTTCTCCCGTTTCCTGCCGATATAGAGAAGATGTCTTGAAGCTCCGATAACCGATTCCTTCGTACTTGCTTCAAAGAACAGGTCCAGCCATAGTTGCCGACGCTTACCCTGAAGGCTGTTGTAACTTTCATCATCAGCTGAGATAGCTGGTTCAACACCGGCCAGAACCAGGGTTTCAAATCCGATACCCTGATGCAGGGGAACAATCTCGGAGACGGTTGCGAAGTACCCGCGGAAATCTCCTATCCGAAGGTTTTCAGGATTGCTGCCTTTCTCGATAACTGAACGAACTTCTGGCTGATTCTCGATCCATTCAGGAAATAGCTTGAGCACGCCACCCAGAATGCCGAAGCGGCTGATGAACGATGAGAATATGATGCCGCCTTCTCTCAGCCGGCTGAATGCTTCCCTCAGAGCCGTCTTCCGGTCCTCATCTTCAACCAGATGATAGAGAGGACCCATAAGCAGAACAGCGTCAAATTCCTTTTCCGGCACCTCATTGAGATCACGCGCATCGGCTACAAGAAACTGTACATGTTTCTCAAGCCCCTGTTCTTCTATTCGTTTTCTGCATCTCTCAATCAGCTTTTCCGATATGTCAACAGCTGTGAGCGTATGTCCGCGCCCTGCTAATTCGAGTGTATATCTTCCTGTTGCAGCCCCGACTTCCAGAATGGAGCCTTCATGGGGCAGATACCTGTTCAGGTACCTCAATGTGATGTCATGCTCAAGCTGGTGGCGTTCCAGCCGGATGTGCTCCTTCTCCGGGTCGCTGTTGTACAGTGCTACGATATCACTGATGTCATCTATCAATTGTTCTCCTGATACTAACGATTTTAAGCAAATTGACCGGGATATTGCCGATCTCGAATTTCACCATACGTATATCATATAACTTAATAATCGATCTGTGTTGTAATCCAGGTCCGCTTCAGCGCATGCCAACGATCCCGCTCCGATCCACTGGCCTGTAGGTAGTTCTGAAGGCCAGATGAACAATACAAAGACACTTATGAACAGTTATGGCGATCCCCAAAACAACTGGTCCCTGGGCATATTTCATTGCGGAATCGATATTGATTCGTGGACCGAAACTCCAAATTGTGATGATATACGAAACGTTCTCGATGGAGATGCTGTCATTTCAAAAATATCAAGTTGGGAAACAAATGGGTTTATTCAATGAACAGTGATTACAACCGAGGGAACTGACAGGGGGCGGGGTTTCAGAGATGGGTGTATTT
>JAIORS010000062.1 GCA_021108005.1 Candidatus Aegiribacteria sp. | reverse complement strand
ACAACCGATATCCCTCTTGAATCATCGGAGTAGATCGCCCCGTAAACACATACATCAAGACAGTTGCCGCAGCCTGTGCAGTAAGCTTCCAGAATTTCGGTTACTTTAACTTCGGGAATAAGTTTCTCGCCCGGGATCAGTCTTGTAAGTATCTGGCCGGCGGACGCTCTTGCGAACTGCATCGAATCGGAGACACCCTTGGGGCCATGAGCCGTTCCTACGATGAAGACACCATCCGTGGATGTTCCCACCGGATTTGTCATCTTGTGCACTTCTTGGAAAAAGCCGGATTCATCCAGAGGAACGGTAAGAAGATCCGCCAGTTCTTCCGTATCAGCTGATGGTTCCATCGCGGGGGCAAGGACTACCATATCGAAGGATTGCTCGCCTTTTTCACCGTTCATCTTTTCGAAACTGACATCGGTACCTTTTGTACTGATATCTTTTATGCGGATGAATGTAACACCGTCTGCCTCAGCCTCGTTGTAGCGTTCCTGATCATCCTTCTGTGGAAGACAGAGATCTCTGTAGAATTCCGTTACCTGAATATCAGGGGACTGATTTTTAAAAAATCCTGCCAGCTTCATCATGTAACTGCAGCATATTCCGGAACAGTAATTCTTCTCTTCTCTTCCAACGCAGTGAATCAGGGCTACCGAAGAGGGTTTCATACCGGAGCGCAGTTTAGCTTCGCCTTCTCCTGAGAACATCTTTTCGATTGAAATAGAGGTATACACTTCGTCCGATTCTGAGTAGCTGTAGTTATCGCTGTTCGCCGGTTCGAAAAGTTCGCTGCCTGTCGCCACTACAATCGCGCCTGCCATTATCTCCGTTGTTTCAGCGTTTTCTTTTGATACAAGCTCTATCTCAAAATTGCCCAGAAAACCGATAACGGTCTCAACCCTTGTATTCAGAAAGAGTCTGATATTTTTATCTTCCGTAACTGATTCCATCTTCTTTTTAACTACTTCGCCCTGTCCTGGAAGCAATCCTGAAAGATCAATAGATACTCCGCCGAGCCGGTCTGTCTTCTCCACCAGGAATACCCGTCTATCCTCGCCTGAAAGCGAAAGAGCAGCTTCCATACCTGATATTCCGCCCCCTATAACGAGAACATCCGGGTTGATGTCCAGTGGTTTTTCGAACAGTTCGGATTGACGAAGAACCCTTGCGATTCCTCCGCGGATATAACTGAATGCTTTCTCGGTAGCTTTTTCTTTGTCGTCTATCACCCAGGTGCAGTGCTCCCGGATGTTGATGATCCTGTATAGATAAGGATTAAGGTCTGTTTTCTCGCATATACTCATGAAAGTCGAGTCATGATCGCGCGGAGAGCAGGCGCCTACAACCAGATGCGTGAAGCCGTTGCTCTTTATTTCCTCCTCGAGGAATTCCTTACCCGGGCCGGAACAGAGGAATCCGTACTTTTTAACAACCAGCTCAACGTCCTGATAATCATCGAGTTCTGAAAGATCGGCAAGAATTTTATCAAGATCAACTTTTCCCGCGATGTTGGGTCCGCATTCACAAACGTAAACCCCGACCTTCGCTCTCAATTTTTTATCCTGACCCGATTCCCGCATTTCAAAATCTTTCATGAGCCGGAAACCCCGGATGTTACAATACCCATAACCTGTCCTGCGGCGGATTCCGCCTGTATGACCGAGTTCTGAATATCCTTCGGACCTTCAGCGGTACCGGCAACGAATACCCCTCTTCGAGAGGTTTCCATGGATCCGCTTCCATCCAGCACTGTCGCGATGAATCCCCGGGAATCAAGATCAACTCCGGCAACTTCCGCAAGTGGAGCGGCATCATCGCCCGGAACAAGAGCGGCTGCAAGTATCACCATATCCACATTCAATTCTTCCATGGCTCCAGCTGCATCCGGATAGGCTACCTTCAGTCCCGATTCATTCTCCGATACCTTAACATCCTCGATAGACGAAGTGTAGAGCATCTCGGTATCTGCCCCGTCAACACTTTTGTAAAAACTCTGGTAACTTTTTCCAGGGACACAAATGTCCGAATAGATATTAAAAACATGGGCTGACGGTATTTTATGCTTCAGGAATCTTGCGAATTTAAATGAATACATGCAGCAGACAGCTGAGCAATACTTTTTTTCTTTACGTCCGGCACAATGAATCACCGCTATGCTTTCCGGAATCTTTTCAGACCCACGGAGCACTATTTCACCAAGAGTCGGGCCGTTCGATGCGAACAGTCTCTCAAACTCCATCGGAGCGTATACTCCAGGCAAAGTACCATATCCAAGGTTCGGAAGAGTTGAAAGATCGATAGTAGCTGAGCCGGTTGCCAGTATGACAGCTCCGACTTTAATCTCCATAACTTCATCGCTGTCATCAAGGTTGATTGCCTCAAATGCGCAGGATTCAACGCAGAGGTTGCACTCCTCTTTTCCCAGAAGCTTAAGACAATGTTCGGAATCGATTACTGGAACATTCGGCAGCGACCCGGAACAGGGAACGTATATGGCTTTCCTGTCAATCAGGTTTTCTTCCCATTCGTTTTTAAGGGATACCGGACAGGGTTCATAACACATCCCGCATCCGATGCAATCGGTCAGACTGACGTATCTGGCTTTCTTTCTAATAACGACACTGAAATCCCCCGCACTGCCTTCGATCTTTTCAACAACGCTGTATGTGAGGGTTTCTATATTCGGATTTTGCAGTACATCCTGCTGAATGGGAGCTACCATGCAGGTGGAACACTCGAGATTGGGAAAGCTCTCCTCGTTCTTGATGACCTTACCGCCGATGATTGGCAGCTTTTCCACAAGGTAAACCTTATTGGAAGCTCCGGCGAGCATTAGACTCGCCTTCATTCCGGCGATTCCGGCACCTATAACAAGAATGTTCCCGGTCTGAGGCATATATTGTCTACTCTCTGTCAAAAACGAGTACTGTTTTTAATGGGATTCGGTCCGAGTTCCTTTATCTTCTCCGTGAATTCGCCTACAACTTCTGCATAGCGTTTTCCCTCTGCCGCAGATACCCAGGAGAGCTGCAGCCTGTCAGGGTCGAGATTAACCGTATCCATAACCTTTTTCAGCAGCGCGAATCTTCGCCTGGCGTAATAATTACCCTCTCCGTAGTGACAGTCACCAGGATGGCATCCCGCGACTAGAATACCATCAGCTCCCTTGAAAAAGGTTGAAAGAAGAAGGTTATGGTCGATCCTGCTGGAACACATAACCCTTATCACAGAGAAGGAGGGTGGAAGTTCAAGTTTTGAAGAACCGGCAAGATCTGCAGCTGCATAGGTACACCAGTTGCAAAGAAACCCCACGATTGAAGGAACGAATTCTACTCCTGCCTTCTCTTTCATTCTCCCCCGTTAACAGCTTGCCTGTGAATTAACAGACTTACAGCATTGTCTGTTTCTTCTGATTATTCAGTAAGTAGTGATTGCTCAATACGAGATCAACTTTTTCAGAGTTAAATCAAGCCTGAAAAAACAAAATTCAAATATTCGAATATCCGAATATTTAAAATATGCGAAGACCTATGTCAACATCCATTTTTTTTCAATTCAGAAATCGATGATTTCATTAAGCAATAAAAATATATTCTCATTTTGAGACAGTCAAACCCGGATTACTCGTAAATATCTTGACAGCAGGCTAAAATAGTTCTATTTTCCTCGTCCCTGGCGGTGTAGCTCAGTTGGCAGAGCAGCGGAATCATAATCCGCGGGTCGGGGGTTCAAGTCCCTCCGCCGCTACCA
>JAIORS010000061.1 GCA_021108005.1 Candidatus Aegiribacteria sp. | reverse complement strand
AAATACACCCATCTCTGAAACCCCGCCCCCTGTCAGTTCCCTCGGTTGTAATCACAATCCATTGATAGGCCGAATCGGCGTAAAACCTATACATATTTGATATCACAACATCCCCATCGATAACTGAGCGAACTTCATCGCAGCTAGGAGATTCAGTATTCGCGTCGATATCGATTCCAGCATGGAATTCTCCCCAGCCGTTCACAGGGTCGCCATAGCTTGTCATGAGGGTTTTTGTGAAGTTCATCAAGCTGTCTGTGCTGCCAACTGGCCATGGGGTGTCTGGATCCGGATCATTCGCATGAACTGTAATAGCTGACATCAATAGTAATCCAAGAGTGATCAGTATTTGCATAGTATGGCTTCTCATCCCGATCACCTCCCAGCAATATTCAGCACAGATAATGGGATACTTTGTACAGACCCAAATCTATTATTTCCTGGATTAACCAGAAGATAGTGCCCGTTTGGAGATACTTCCGTACAGAGTATCCGGCGTGTACTGTCAATATCTATTCTTTGGGAATAGACTTTTGTATTGTCTACGTATAGACTGATCTCAACATCTTCATTAGAGCGATTACTGTATCTAGTAGTAAGAGTCGTGACTATTCTAGAGTTAGAACAATTGACTAGTGTTGCGTTATAGCAATCTTCTCTGACGGTAGTCTCAGGAAACTCATACACTGAACCGTTATTCAAGTCTATCACTCGACCTTTAGTTGCTCCTCCAATACAGAAGAACCGACCATCCGGGCTGAAATTGCAGATTGTTGTTGATATATCTGTACCAGTATGCTCGGTTACTTGCCTTATTTCTCCGTTAACACAATCTACAAGAGCACTATGTGCTGAAGGATTTAGCAGAATGCAGGAAGCATGATGTCCATCGTATGTGATTGGAGGAACATTCATTATCTCGAAATCAATTTCAGAAGGAAACCTCCTGAGTAGGTTACCATCGCGATCCCAAACTTCTACGAAACTTGCTTCATCTCCGGGAATGCTATGCCTAAAAAACACCAATATATTCCCATTTGCACTAATAGATCCGCTAGAATATCCGACCTCATTAAAAGGAAACTCTCTGAATGAGCCATCAGGGTAAAGAAGACAAGCATAATACTGCTCGTGGGCACTATAATATTCACCAGTCTGTCCTGTAATAATCAGACCTATGCTCGCATCTCTTGATAATTGGATACCTTTGACTGCAATATTGAGCTTTCCTACATTGTATCCATAGGCATCAATCAGGTATCCCATATCTATATGCTGAGTTCTTTCACTATGAGTAGGACGGACTGTGCCTTCAGGGACATTCGAGCCCTCGGGATCAACAATCATGTGTTCCCGCCAGTAGAATTCCCCAGGGAACACTCCATCTGCTTCAACATGAACAGGATTATTCTCAGTATCGTAGAAAACATGAAGGTTCTGAGAAATGGCTGCTCTCATCCTGCAGTCCAACCAGTACCTGTCCTCCCAGGGAATACTTTCATCTCTGAGAGTTTCTTCTAACCAGGGATATGGATAACCATCAGTGAGTGAAGCTTCAAGCTCTTCTATTGTTTCCGCTCGGAAAAGCTCAATAACTTCAAACTCATCATAATCAGTAAGCGGTACCACCGGAACGGTTGACTCAGGAATGTACTCGCTCTCCCAGGCCTGCTCTCTGAGGGATTGTACAACATCAAACAGATGCCAGAAGGCATATAACTCCTGCAATTATTATTCTCATTTCAAACTCCTTCTATAAGCTAATCAGGAGTTTCAATCTCTCGTCGAAATAATCACCATATCACGGTGATTCCCGCGCCTCCAATGGTATTCGTGTAATCCTCTTCAGAAACACTTGAATACGTGCAGTACTCCCCCGACAAACTTGCAATAAGATGATCACAAGTATAACTGTCTTTTTTGTATCACCGTCTCCTGTAGTGTAATAACCTCCAAGAGTCATTGAGAGGGAATTGGATGGATACCATGTGCCTCTCAGATCGCCAGTGTACTTCCATACAGGATCGCTGCCGGTTCTTGTTCGTCTTGTGGAGACGCAGCCGGTAATTGTAAGCGGAAATTCAAGTGAAACAGTTTCTCTGAGTACTCCGCTCACCGAGCTGTAATCACTGCTGCCGGTTCCCATCGAATTATCATAAATCGTGAAAGCCACAGCTGAATTCACATCCAGGTCTGCTATGTCCCTTCTATAGTTCGCGGAAATTGAGATCATGGAGGTTTCTATACTGGATGAGGAATTGTCCCGCATTTCAACGAAAGAAGGGGAATAACTGATATAGATCCTTGGAAAATCTTCAAAAAGAAATCCCGTCCGAATTCCGTAAACACTTTCTGACGTAGTGAATGATTTTGTATCCAAAAGATTATCCGTTTTCCACCTGTACCACAATCCGGCGGACATCTGCCTGTTCATGAAATACCTGTCAGCTCTGGTTTCAATAGATATTTCATCACTTCTTAAGTATGGCGAACCCATACTTTCAAAGCCGGGCGCTAGACGCTTGAATGATGCGGAGAGCATATTTTCAGAGAATTTCAGAGAGGAGGACAGATCAAGTGCCCATCCAAAACCTGAGCTTATATTAGCCCCTGATAAATCAATCAGCCACTGAGGAACCTTATCAGTTTCAATCTCCGGGCTCCTGGTATCTCTGGTTAGCATCGATCCTGCTATTTCACCATTTAAACGGAATTTCCCGTCGAATATGACTATACCCGAGCTAATTGACGCTACCCAGTTCTCGGATGGAGTAATTCTGAAAGTGCTGTCTTCCAATATCGAATCTTCTATATCCTTACCGTACAGCATGCACAGGTGCAGATGGCTGCCGTAGGGAGATCCGAGACCTGTTTTCACCGCGTACATATTTCGTTCGTACTCTCCCGGATTATTATCCGTTGATTCAATCCCCCGCCTGTTTCTACCTCCGGAAGCAGCAAAATAGAATCCACCTGGATTAAGCGCAAGATTCACGCCTGAAATATTCACTGCATTCAATGTAAATCTTGATAAATAAGGGTTTGAAGCACCAATACCGACGGATGATACCCAGGACAGGACAGATCCTTCCCGGGCAGATGCCGAGGGGGTCGATGAGATGTAGATCCTGTTCATGTTCTGCCTCTGCATACTCTCTTCTGATGATACAAACACACTTGCGGCAACAGGTAAGCCATAAATATTGAATACTGGATTGAATCTCCAGCGCCAGAACTGTTTCGGCATTTCGGACCATCCATTATCCTCGGAGGAATACTGAGAATAAAAAGAGGAACTTCCCGATATTTCAATGCCGTCCGATATGGACAGAGCAACGGCAAGAAGCAACAGCAGGGCTGCTGCTCTCATTGTTCTTCACCCGGAATATCTACGAAGCCGTTGTTGAAGGAATTTTTGCAGTACTGCGGCCATCCGTCAGTCATAGGGCCTGACCCGGAACCTGCTATAGCATAGATCCAGTTGTCATCACTTCCAAAATAGACGGTGCCATCAATACCGATTACGGGGCTGGAACGGACAGCACCTTTCGTCTCGAACTTCCAGAGAAGAAATCCTGATGCCGAGAAACAGTGCAAGCAGGCATCATCACATCCGAAGAACAGTGATCCTGTAATGTTCAACGCTGGAGTTGATGTTACCACCGTCCCGGCCGGTATCGCTCCGGCTCTTCTTCCAGTGTCCCATTCCAGAGCGTATATGTTCCCGCTCCAGGTACCTGCGTAAACGGTACCATTGGAAGAGACAACAGGTCCGGGATAGATCTGCGAAGGCAGTCTGGAATTCCAGATTTGTGAACCATCCATACTGAAACAGAGGACTTCTTTCCCTGCTGCGGCATAGATATTATCTCCAAATATAACAGGGCCCCCCGAAAAACTGTCACCGGCACGGAATGTCCACTTCGTAGTAAAACCGCTGCTATCATCATCTACGGCATATATACTATTGGCATCACAGGTGAAGTAAATTGTTCCGGATGAATCAGAGGCTGCGGGGAGAACGATACTGTTGTCTGTTTTCAATGTATCCGCGATTTCTCCGCTGAACGTGTCTATTGAATAAAATATTCCCTCTATGGATCCTGCGTAGAGTTTTCCCGACGGGAGAATCAATGGACATGCCCTTACAGGCCCCGTCATATTGTTATTCCACACCAGAAAGCCTGAAGGATCGATGCAGCAGATACCAAAATCACCCGTTGCGAAAATCCTTCCATCCTGCCCTATGGCAACTGCATATACCGGACCGCCCGCGGGATACCTCCATAATTCGCTTCCCTTTTGATCAAGCGAATAGATAAATCCATCAAAACTTCCGCAGATGATGCTTCCGTCAAGTGCAATTGCAGGGCTGCACTGAACTCTGTCACCTGTTTCAAAACTCCATATTTCTGAACCTTCTTCGCCGAATATTCCAGGATTTACACAGGAAAATGTCCAGATTTCGCTCTTGCCAACAGAAGAACCATCGTAAAAACCTTCAACCTGCCATGCGTAACTGTCTCCATATTTAAAAGAGCTGGCGTACACAGGATAAACTAACTCCTCAGTAAAAATATCATTCGCAGTGAGCCAGGCCGGATTAGCGGATATGGCACTTTCAGGGGATTGTCCCTCCAGTATATTGACTATCCTGATCGAGTATTCAACGATTCCGGGAGGGAATGAAGGAAACCATATGAAAATTGGTAACGGTTCTGTAACTTCGCTGTTATCGGTCGGATACTGAAGCTCAGGAGCTGCATGATTCTCTACATTCTGTGTAAAATCACCTGTTCCGACCAGACCTCCACCCTCTTCGTAAACATAAAATGTGATAATGTAGGTACCGTCCGGAAATCCCCCCATTTGCCCAACACTTGTTTCAAAAACAGGATCGTAGAAATTCGTGCTTATGGGTGACATTTCAGAAGAGCTGAGCTCAAGGTAACCCGGTGGAAGCAGGAACACAGATGTGGTAGCATCCATCAGCAATCCCGCACCGGCTTTCTCTATCGTCACGAACAGGTAAACCGAGAACACTTCGGACATGGTGTTGTTAAGCGAGATCCTCCAGAGATCTTCAACATACATCTGTCCGGGAGCCGGCGGGATCAGCCTTACTACCACAGGCAGCTGCGGAGGAGGAGGCTGACCGAAGTCCTGAGTGAGCAGTTGCGGTGTGGGTAATAAAGCTCTGTCAACCAGCATCAACATGGATAATAGTAATGATAACATTCTTAACCCCCATTATTTATAATATCATCATGTACTTGATAAGTCCACAACCCCGAAGAATCGCTTTTCAACTACAGGTATGGACAATATATACAATTCTGCTTACAATCTCTACAGAAATGGAGGTACACAATGAAATTGCTTATTATTCTAATTCTGCTTGTATCGCTCTCCCTTTACGCGGACGAAGATGCAGAACCACAGGTTGGAGACGAGGTTGCCATCGCCGTACAGAATCAGTCAATCTATCCGATGCCTGCGTTCTACGCGTCACCTGTAGAACCTGTCAGCTACGGAACCATGGCTGTAATTGACGAGATAAACGGAGAATGGTACAGGATTACCACAGCCCTCAATCAGGATGGATGGATACACTGCACTTCGGTTACAGGAGCCATCCAGGCAGCCTCTGGTGGTTCATCCGCATCCGGGGATGTAACCTCAGACGAGATAATGCTTGCAGGCCGTGGCTTTAATCAGGATATCGAAGAGACCTACGCAGGTGAACACCCGGATCTTGATTTTTCCCAGGTAAACAACATGGAGACATCCTGGGCAGTCACACCACAACAGCTCTACCAGTTCCTTGTTGATGGAAATCTCATCGAAGATACCGGGGCCACAACTTCAACTGAAACCCCTTCGAATGTAAGGGGGACAAGATAATGACTTTTCTCAGTATAATCATATCCGCTCTCCTGGCCTTCGGCCTTGGAGATATTGTAGATATTATTGAAGATGACGATGTCCAGAGCGCCCTTGATATCGCTGAATCATTCGACAGGGCGAACAGGGATATCACCGAAGTTGAGGAGTATTACCTGGGCCGGTCCGTAGCGGCAACCGTTCTTAATATGTACGTGCCACTCGAAAACCCCGCTCTTCAGCAGTACGTCAATCTTGTAGGCCAGACCGTCGCCTGCAGCTCTCCAAAGCCTACCCTTTTTGGAGGATATCATTTCCTTGTCATGAACAGCACCGAGATAAACGCGATTGCGTGTCCCGGGGGATTTATACTGATATGCAGCGGATTAATTGACCTTGCATCAAACGAAGATGAACTCGCGGCTATTCTTGCGCACGAAGTATCGCATGTTGCTCTCAGTCACGGGATACTATCCATCGACCAGGCCAGATGGACCGAATTCGGAATTCTTGTTGCCAACGAATCCGCGGAAAGATCAGGCATCAATGAAGTGCAGGCAGCCGCAGAAGATTACGGAGAACTGGTTGAAGACGTGGTTTCGAATATTATCACAAAAGGATACAGCCAGGAGACCGAATTTCAGGCTGACAGTCTTGCAGCTGAAATATGCGCTAACGCGGGATACGATCCCTGCGCCCTGGCCTCGATTCTCCAAACCATGAGCGCAATCGATTCAAGGTCCGGCCCCGGCTTCTGGCAGACCCATCCATCTCCCGAAGACAGGATAACGGCAATTAACGCTGTAATAGCCACATTGCCTCAGAGCCAGGTCGATCCAGTCCGTACAGCCAGATTTGACGAGTACACTTCAGGTTCGGTAATCGTTCAGGATACAGGTTCCGGGACAACTGGAACAGGAAGTCGAGGTTCTACCGGAAGCACAGGCGGAAGAGGATCCTCAGGCTCATCCGGTTCAAGGCCCTGATATAGACCATTGTTAAGAAGAAGCCGGTTCCATCTAGCGTGTTTGATTATCACCCTTTCTATTGTGATAGTTTCATGCAGTGGAACCGGCGGCCCGGATCCCGGACCTATAGTACCCGAAACTCTTTACGTTAATGTCATCGGTACCCTTCCTCATGATACTACTGCCTACACGCAGGGGCTTGAAATTCATGACGGTATTTTATGGGAATCCACAGGTGGCTACGGTTCCTCAGCACTCCGCTCAATTGATCCTTCCAGCGGTTCCGTTATAGAAACCTACCCCCTTCCCGACACGCTTTTTGGAGAGGGTATTACAATATTGAATGAAAATATCTACCAGTTAACATGGCGATCCGGACTTGTTCTTGAATGGGATGTTCAGAATCCTGTTCTTCAGGTATCAGATACAATAGAGACCGATGGCTGGGGAATCTGCTCGGTCAGCAGCAGCACAGTTGTCACCAGCGATGGCAGTTCAACTCTCAGTTTCAGGGATATCAACAGTTTTAATACTCTTAAAACAATCGATGTGAATATTGACGGCGGATCGATCGACCTTCTGAACGAGCTGGAATATGCCGGAGGTTCCATATACGCCAACAAGTACTATTCGGATAACATTTACAGGATAAACCCTCAAACAGGAAACGTCACAGCTCTTATCGACGCTTCATCCCTTCTGCCAATCTCCAAAAGGATAAACGCAGGAGTGCTGAACGGAATCGCCTGGGACCCGGAAAGGGAAGCTTTCCTTCTTACCGGCAAGAACTGGCCAACCATTTTCATTGTAACCTTCTAAGCTTCCAATGCACACTCCATATTTCCGAAAACAACTGAACCATATCAGCGTCTGAAATATACCCGCATATCAAGTCCAGACAGCTTGACGAATCGGATTACAGAGCGTATTTTTCCCCTCCATCAATGCGCGCCTCGATAGCTCAGTTGGTAGAGCGGGTGGCTGTTAACCACTAGGTC
The DNA here is from genome assembly GCA_021108005.1 of Candidatus Aegiribacteria sp. NCBI lineage: Bacteria > Pseudomonadati > Candidatus Aegiribacteria > Candidatus Aegiribacteria sp. Next base: position 338 of record JAIORS010000061.1, on the reverse strand, counting down.
CGAGGTTCGAGTCCTCGTCGAGGCGCCATTTCTGGCTCTACACCATTAACAGGGGTACCTATCCAATTTAAGCACATAAGGCTCTGACCCTCAGTCTATAGTTTTTGAAGTTTCTGAATCCATATGAATCACATCTGAGATCTTTCAGAATTGAATTACTAAATGAAGTTAACCAAGCAATTAGGGGATATCACCGTTGTACCCTAACCTTCTAAGATGGGGAAGCAACTCTTCAACAAGTCCTTTCAGGTCCCTTACTGCCACCAGTCAGATTCGTTCTGTGAGAATCTCTCCATATTCATGAGCTAATATGTTCCGCAAACCTATAATAGCACTCC
>JAIORS010000060.1 GCA_021108005.1 Candidatus Aegiribacteria sp. | reverse complement strand
TTGAACCACATCTGAAGATGCCGGAAAACCTGGATAAGAGATATTTCATACTTTTCGCCGAAGCGCAGACCTCGGGCGGATTGCTTGCGACTGTAAGACCGGATCAGGTCGAAGCACTTGTGAACGCTCTCAAAGATCATGGTGATACTGAAACGACAATTATCGGAAGAGTCGAGAAACTGGATGATCCCACCGTGTTCCTCGAAATTGAATAAAGAAAAAGAATGTCGTTACACTCGCTGGATTCCCGACATGAAACGCAAAGCCGAAAAAGCACTTGCAGTCCGGGAAAGTAAAGCCTTGCCATTTTTGAGGTGGCTGCAACGTTCAGGCTGAATAACTGCCTTCACACATCGGATTCTGAAGATAGGACTTCGTGAAGATATCATAGAATCCTGATAATCCGTTGTAGGCGAGACGGATTCTTTTAAGGTCTTCTTCACTGCATCTGCCCGATTCAAGGCACGCATCTATCATGGAAAAGAGTTCTTCCGCTATAAGTGATGTTGAATAACCGGCACTGTCAAGAAGAGCTTCGAGATTGGTTTCTTTCTGTAATCCTGATGCCTCGCGGAGTCTTTCCGGGATTATGTACCACCTGTAACATGCAAGACAGTCAAGGGTGGAATCGTACATTTCATCGGTGTATTCGCTGAACCAGCTTTTATCGAGTACTTCCGACTTCGAAAAGAGGTGGTGTCTGGCGGTAAAAGCATTGCTTTTTCCTTCAGTTGAAACGACGGATCGGTAATCCTTCATTTTTGTCCAGAGATTTCTGTAACGATCTATGCGTTTTCTGATTTCACGTTTCATGTATGCCTCCTGTTTGATCACACTCTACAGGTAAACATATGTACACTATTCGGAATGTCAAGTATCGGTGCTTACTCCCAAAGGTTTCCGCCTAACCAATTCTGTTGCACTTACGAGTTGAATTCAGGTTGTTGACGTGGGGTGTATTCGGAAAGTATGGTCTATTTCAGGCAGGAATCGGAAGCTTTATTGGACAAATACGCTGTTCAGGATAATTTCCCGGAGTGTTTTGAAATCACGATTCCTATTGCTTAACTACGTAAGAAACAAAGGTCATTTATGCATGCAAGAATAGATAGAAGAGATATCAGCATAGGAACTTCTAAAGAACTGAAAGAAAAGAATATACGATATTGGTCGAAGAGCACCGCATCTGAAAAGTTTGAAACAATCACATACCTGAGGGAATGCTTTTATGGGTCTGAAGCAACTACCGGAAGACTTCAAAGAGTTTATACAGTTTTTAAACGATCATGAAGTTCATTACCTGCTTTTAGGTGGTTGGGCTGTTGGTCTTTATGGAAATCCACGAGCAACAAAGGATATTGACTTCCTGATAGCAACAGACGACGAGAACATCAGAAAATTGCAGCAGACGCTTCTTGCGTTTGGAGCACCAACTGTTGAAAACAAAGTTTTCCAGGAGAAAGGCAATGTGTTTCGAATGGGAAGATCACCAGTCCAGATTGATATAATTAATGAAGCAGACGGAATCAGATTCAACGAATGCTATAAGCGCAGAAACATCGTAAGAATTGATGGTATCGATATCAGCACGATATCCAAAACGGATTTATTAGTAAACAAAAGAGCTTCCGGTCGACACAGGGATTTAGCAGATATCGAATTCATCGAAAACAGGGAATAGCTATATACGAGGCAATTCCAAGTATCTACTGCTCATTACATAAATTCATGAATTGTATCGAAGGAACTGTAAAACTTACTCCTCCTCTGCAGCTGAAACAACGGATCGGTGCTTACTCCCACCTGAAGAATTTTGCGGCAATCATGAAGCCGACAACCGTGACGCCGCACAGAACAGCTATCTGAACGGGATAATCCCACAGGTGTCCACCGAGCCATAGACCCTGCAGCAGTTCTATTACATGAGTGAGGGGAAGAATCTGCGAGAAGGTTTTCAGAAAAGGCGGAAGCATTTCTCTTGGAAGGGCGGCTCCGGAAAGAAACAGCATTGGAAAATACATGACGTTGGAGATTATCATGCCGCTTCGGGCAGAGGGCGCCAGGCTGGCCGGAATGAATCCCAGTGCGGATATACTGAGTGTGGAAAGAACGAACGCGAAAAGCACTTCGGGAATACTGCCGTAGAAATGCATTCCGAAGACAATCACTCCGGCTGCAAGAAGAAGGAGCATCCCCATAACCGTAATTATGAAAAGTGACGATAACTCCGCTGTCAGAACCAGAAGTGGAGAAATCGGAGCTGCTTTGAACCTCCTGAGAATTCCCTTCTCCCGATAGGCTGCTATGCTCGTTGTAAGACCCGAGATACCGGTGGTTAAGATCACCATCCCTATGAAAGCTGGAACAGCGAAATCTATGTATCCAAAGTTCTCCCCTGGAAAGGGCTCATTACCCCAGATACTTCCGAAAAGCATCATGAGCAGCAGCGGGAAGATCAATGTAAAGAAGAAACCTGAGGGTTCTCTAAGGTAAAGAATAAACTCCGCCCGGGTCAGTCTGAAATACCGCTGCAGCATATCAGTTCCTTATCTCTTTTCCGGTAAGCTTCAGAAAAACATCTTCCAGTGTAGATTTTTCAGTATGGAAATTTCCAAGCTCGATCTTCCTGTCAACGAGCAATTTCACGATTTCAACAACCGCTAAACTGTCCTGTACACGCGCGGTAACATGCGCGCCCTCCCTGGAAACCTCAAGCACTCCGGGGATGGACTCCAGATCGTTCTCTCTGAAGTCGCTGGGAATACCCATTACTACATTGAGGGCAAAGGCATGGGATCTGACAAGCGAATCTGGAGTATCCAGAGCCACGATTCTGCCTCTATCGACAATAGCAACGCGGTCACAGAGCTTTTCAGCCTCATCCATATAATGAGTGGATAGAAAAACCGTTTTACCGTCATCCTTCAATCCCCTGACAAGATCCCACATAGAACGTCTTGACCGGGGATCAAGGCCGCTTGTCAATTCATCGAAGAATACGATTTCCGGATCACCAACCAGGGAAAGGGCCACGAAAAGTCTCTTTTTCTGACCGCCGGACAGGGCTGAAAAGTACGATTCTGCTTTGTCCGACAACCCAAGTTTTGAGAGAATTCCGCCGGTTTCCATGGGGTTTTTGTAAAAGCATGAGAACAGTTCCATGGCTTCCCTGACCTTCATTCTGTCTGGAAGTTCGGATTCCTGCTGCTGGATTCCCACCTTCTCAAGGAGGGTCTTCCGCTGACCGAGGGGGTTAAGGCCCAGTACGCTGATGACACCAGAATCGGGCCTGCGCATGCTTACGATGCAATCCATGGTTGTGGTTTTGCCGGCTCCGTTGGGCCCCACAATACCGAATATCTCACCCTTTGATACTTCAAGTGAGATTCCGTCCACAGCACGCACCTCGCCGTAACTTTTTCTCAGGTCTTCAACAAGAACAACCGTCTCAGGCAGAATAACCTCAATTCAACCGTTCAGTTAAGAATAGTTACTGTCTGTCTCAGTTCAGCTTCTTCATCTGACAGCACCACCAGGAAGCATCCCGAATTCCATGATGAAACGTCAACGGTTTCCTCACCGTTGAGTTTTCCAGACCAGACAAGCCGCCCGGAAATGTCGTAAATTCCGCAGTTCCATTCACCGTCAGGCGGAGTAAGTATCATAATGCCTTCAGACGGATTTCGCAGAACTGTGTTTCCTATAATAACTTCGTCCGGATGCTCTCCGCATGATGTACCGTCTGAGGATAGAAACGCCCAGGCATGGTAAGGCTGGCTCTGCTGATCCTGCAGACCTGTAAGTATTACAGGTGAAGGAGAAACGGTCTCCATGTACATAGTGCTTACATTGTACACCCTCTCCGTGAACGGCTGCTCCCAGATAAGATCCCCCGTGAACGCGTTGACAAGTGTTATCCTTCTTCCATTAACGCTTCCAGCGACAACGCACGGAACCCATGAACCACCTGCATAAACCGAATCAGCCCAGGCTATGCTCCAGGTATTCGAGCCTGTGGGATAGCTCCAGAGAGTTGTTCCGGTGGCTCCATCAAGACACACAGTTCCGGAGTTGTCTCCCGCTACAGCGATTTCGGCTATTCCATCTCCATCGAGATCAGGCCCCGCCTCAACATCAAGAAGCATTCCGCCGATATCCCTTGCCCAGAGAGAATCGCCACCGAGGCTGTAGCACTGAACTTCCCCGCTGAAGGAGCTGCTGACAAGCCAGGGAACAGTAGTCCCGCGGTCAACGGCCGACACGCACATTACGTCCCCTCCGCCGTTCCTGCTCCAGATAAGAGATCCGTCGGACCCATCAAGCAATTCAAGCGTATAGTCAGTATAGGAGTTTCCTCCTATTCCAAGGTAAACCTCCTGTACCCCATCTCCCGTTACATCGGGTACTGCAAGCACATCTTCAACTGCGTCCGCTGCTGTTCTGGTCCAGAGGGTATCCCCTGAAGCTCCGTTCAGGCAAGCTGCCACAGAAGTGTTCAAAGATCCGGTTGAACCGAACCCTCCGAGGAACTCCGGCAAACCGTCCGCGGTCTGATCTTCCATCAGACAGCAGCTGTAACCCCACCCGGCTCCGGAGGGAATGTTCTCGTATGCGCTCCACTGCCATATCATTGAGCCGTCTATCCCCGAAACCAGTATCATGCATCTGCCCGGAGGAGCGTAACCGCCAGGTGTTACCATCAGAATATCTCCGTAACCGTCACCGTTCATATCCGGTACTCCCGCAAGCCCCTCATCCTGATAAATCCCGTTGTACTGATCGCTGCTCCAGAGTGTATTCCCGTCAGCACCCGAAAGGCACCACAGAGTAGGCTCATCATCCCAGAAATTCACACCGCTGACAACATCAGGAACACCGTCTCCGTTCAGGTCGCCTATTTCAACCGTTGAATAAACACCGCCGCTTGTAACGTTGGCCCACAGTGTATCCGGTGCATTTGCCGTAAGAATCAATATCATCAACATCATTCCAGACCATCTCCTTCCGGGGTCTTAATCACTTCATTTCCTCTCACCAACATATTTCTCAAGAGAGATGATAACCCTTGATGAGAATTTGCCTATTTTTCCTTTTTTTAGCTCGTATAGAACGTCCATGGGCATTTTAGGAATTCTGTACCTTCTATTTGGTGTAATCGCCGCACTGTAAGTATCACTTATTGCTACTATTTCCGTTTCCAGACTGATGTTCTTCTTACCTTCCGGATAACCACTACCATCTATTCTCTCGTGATGGTCCTCGGCAATCTCCGCTTCTTTTTCCAGATCAAGTTTTCTGAGCATCCTTGCCCCCTCAGCAGGATGAATCTTGATTACCTCCCAATCAAGATCGTCCAACGGGGCAATTTTATTCAGCGAGTACCAGGGAATTGCGCATTTGCCAATATCGTGCAGCTGGGCGGATGTCCCTATAAGTTTGATTTCGTCATGATTCAATGACAGCACTTCCGCTATTCCAACAGCCGTCTTTTTAACGTTCTCCGTATGTTCGCTGCCAAGGTACCAGTCCTTTATTCTCAGAACTTTCAACAGATATTCAAACAGCCCCTTTTCCCTGAAAAAAATGTGGAGGTCTTTCTTCCCTTTTTTGCTTGCGAGAATGTTATAAACGTGAAGTCCATCTCTCATCGTCAGCGTTTCCGAAAGCGTATTCCCGTAGTATCCCGCATCATCCAGAGAACGGATCATCAATTCAATACTCTTCTCCGAGTTTCCCTTATTCGCCAGTACAAGAGCTTTTATCCGATGATAACCCGGTTCTACCAATCCTCTGGTATTCTCGCTTACATCTCTGATTATTCCCTCAAGAATTTCATCAGCCTCTTCAGGCCTACCTCTCCTTGCTCTTGCTTCGGCTTTATTCAGCAGCGTAAGACATCTGGCTGGTTCTGATTCGGTTTCTTCCATTTTTTCTTCCGCAATACTTAATACCCGTTCCAATTCCTCTTCTTCCTTTATCGTCCTTTCTGTAACGAGCAATGAATCTATATAGTTATTAGATATCATTTTGGTTGCCCAGAGGTATTTCCTTTCAGTTGCGCTTTCAAACTGCTCAGGGTTAACTTTTCTTATTTCAGAGACAGCTTCCCGATAAACGTAATTCGCATCGGCATAATTCTCACGATAGATATGAAGTATTCCCGCGTAATTGTTAAGAAATAAAGGTAAGAACAGCAGGTTTTTCTTTTCACTTTTCAATTTTTCACAGTAACATGCCGCTTCCTTTTCAATGCTTTCTGTCGGGTATCCCAGATTGGCAAATGCTCCCGCAAGATACATCTGCAGCCAGAACATTTTTTCATTACCTCTGTATTCGTAATGATGCGCATCCGCTTTCATTATTTTATAGGATTCCATTGGAGCGCCAAGAGCTCTTAGTTTTTTTCCTATATCGTATGACATCGGATCTACATCCCTGTCCATATTTCGAATGAAACTATGATAATCAGATAACCTCTCCGTAAAACCTATTAACACGCTGTCGACAAGATCTCGGGGTGAGTTCAATGCATTAAGGTATTCAAGAAATGCCTCTCCCATAGTCAATTCAACGTTTCTTGTTAAGATATTCAAGAGAAAAGTTACCTGAATCCTCTCATTCGGTCCTAGCCCGCATCAATACAAACATACTACCATGATTACGATATTAATGATCGAATGCAAGCCCTGCCCATAAATGAGAAATGGGGCGGGAGAGATCCCGCCCCTGTTCTGATCAGCTCGGTCGGATCAGGATGTTTCCTCTACTAGTAAGCGGAGAACTTACCTGTCCGCTCGTTCCATTTCACAAAAAGGTACCAGAGAAGCATGATTGCCAGGAATACACCAACTGCTGCTCCATAGCCAATCTTCTCCGGCAGGAAAAACTGCTGCTTCAGGCTTTCGGGAAGAGCGTCGAAGAAAGCGGGTTTAATGAACTTCGCCGTAAGTGGCATTGCAACAATCATACCGGCAATGGAAGCCCAGAGTTTGACATGACCCTCACCGGCGCGCCATAGAGAACCAACGGTACACCCTCCGGCTATTGTCATTCCAAACCCGAAGATAGTTCCTCCGACGATGGCAGGCACCCAGAAGTGCGGCCATACCCATATCATATCGCCCCTGACGCCCATGAACTTGATTACGACAAAACCGAACATAGAGACCAGAATACCCACCATTACTGCGACTGCGGGAGTAGAGCTTCCGGACATGAACGGCTCACGAAGCGCTCTGACGACACAGAAGCGTGACCGCTGACAGACCATGCCGAAGAAAAGACCAATGGCTGCGTACCATGCGAGTACACTGCTGGTACCGGTGTATCTGAAGGCTATTATCAAACCTATCAATACAACTACCGCTCCGGCGAACGGCTGCCAGGATCCCCTGTTCTTGCCAGCGGACAGGAACGAAGAGGTTTTTCCGCTGCTTAACTTCGGAAATCTGTTAATTTCGAAGAGCAGGTATTTAACGGCAATCCATGTGCCGATTACGAGCCCTACTGTGAAAACGACCGCACCAAGTGAAAGTGCAGGCCAGCCGCTGAAAAACCCGCCTATGGTACAGGATACACCAAGTACGGCTCCAAGCCCCATCAGGAGGCCTCCTATAAGACCCTTGAAAAGCTCGCCTAAAGGAGGAAATCTGAGGGCGAACTGCTTGGAAAAGAGGGCTCCAGCAAACGCACCCATTATCAGCAGGATGCACAGAACAGAGTAAGGGAATAGACTAATCGCCCCCATGTTGGCGAATTCCCCACCCATCAGGTTGAATAAGTTGTCACCCCAGTTTTTAACTCCACCTGAAGCGCCCCAGGGCTTCAGAACTATGAAAAGACAGATGTTTCCTACGCCCAGCAGGATTCCACCCACCCACATAGGCCATGATTTAGAAAAGAAGATATCGTACAGTTCGCGCAGACTTCCTTTTTTCTTCGAACCGGATTCGCTCATAGTTATCTCCTTAGAAAATCAAGCAGTATTCAGGGGTAGTTCAGTTCCATCCCTGCTGCTCGGATATGCTGAACTGTGAACCTATTCTCCGCGACGGATGAAGAATGTAAACCCGTCTTCGACCTCGAC
>JAIORS010000059.1 GCA_021108005.1 Candidatus Aegiribacteria sp. | reverse complement strand
CCCGTCCGTGGCCGCCTCATAGACGCAATTGGCAGCTTGTTCCGAGCAGGACAGGAAAATTGTTTTTTCACGGAGGCCCCCTTTGGGGCTGCAGGATGCGAACAAGTACCAGCTCTTCTCCACAATGAGGGCAGTAGTGCTTCCCGGGTTCTGCAACCGGTATAGTGATCTCAGGCAGTTTCAACTGTTTCCTGATTGATTTCAGCTTTTCTCTGCACCGCTGATGCAGGAATCCATAGTACCTCACTTTGCAAAAGCCTTTGGGCAATACATGCTGGAGAAAACGAGCCATGAATGCAAGGACTGGCAGCTTCATTGTCTTCCATTCATTGGTATCCACCGGTTTATACTTGAATGTTACTTCTCTATCATGCAGAGAGAGAATACGGCTGTTCGTGATAGCTATACGGTAGATGTAGCGTGACAGATACTTGATTACCTCAGGTCCCTTCCCGACACGCTTGCAGTCTACAACCCAGTTTTTCTTCCATACCGCTTTGGGTACAGCATCATAAAGCCCGAGAGCTTTCATCCCGTCTCTGAACTTTGCACGAAAGATTGGTGAGATTGCCTTGGCTGGCAGGAAGAACTTCTGCTTGTAAGGTGTGTAGATCCACTTGCCGTTCTTATCAATACCTCCTCCGGGAACCACATAGTGAATATGGGGGTGGTTCGACATGTTCCGCCCCCATGTGTGAAGAACACCAAGCATACCGGGCTGTGCTCCAAGTAGACGAGGATCAGCAGCAAGCTTCTTGATGGATGCGGAGGAGGCTTTGAACAAAAGACTGTAACATTCTTTCTGATTACTCCTGATGACTTTGTTCAGCTCATGGGGTGGGGTAAAGCCAATCAGAAAGCATGGAACTGCGGGAATGCAGTTAACCTGCTTTGCCACCCAGAGGGTGGCATTGTCATTCCCGCATTTCGGACAGTGCCGGTTACCACAGGAATGGTAACTGTACCGTTCAGTTTTTCCACAGGAACAGGTATAGAGCTTCCCGCCGAGTGCTGGTGTACGACAGGCAATGATGTCATCAATTGTCTTTCTGTGACTCGGTAGAATCCTGTCACCGTACTTACTGAGATACTCCTCTTTGTACTGGCGGAATATCTCCGCCATCTCGATCATGATTTATGAAATCAGGGTAGTTCATTCATGATCTTGTCCAGATTTACTCTGGCTTTCTCCTGTGCAATACCAGTCAGATGTGTATAGATCGCTGTAGTTTGAGGACTATTGTGTCCCAGATTCATCTGAATCTGTCGCAGGTTAACGCCAGCCTCAAGAAGGTGCGTTGCATAGCTGTGGCGAAGCGAATGCACATGAGCCTTCTTACGAATGCCACTGGCTACAAGAGCCTCTTTAAACGCATTCTGAATTACTACCTTTGAAACAGGTTGATTGATTGGCCTTGATATGTCGTACTTGCCGTGACTGCCTTGTCCGACTCGGGGAAACAACCACTCTTCATTCCGGTGGATCAGCCAGAATTCCCGTAGAAGTTTGAGAGTTCGTTTGAGGTGGCCTGGGTTGTCAAGACAGAAAAAGGGGTTGTTTAAGGTGGATTTTTG
>JAIORS010000058.1 GCA_021108005.1 Candidatus Aegiribacteria sp. | reverse complement strand
TTAAGGACCTAGTGGGCAATTGCCTGTACGGGTTCAAGTCCCGTCCCCGGTACCATTATGGATAAGGCCGCTTGATGTAATTCCAGCGGCTTTTCCTCTATCACTTGATCCAATTATCTGAATGACTGATAAGTTGTCGTTGAGATTATCTCCCTTGCTTGCATCCAATCTTAGAACTATGAAGTCTTGACAGCAAGAGTACTTCAGTGTCAATTTCAGAGTAACTCTTACGAGTTGAATCCAGCCATAGTTTTCAGTGGACAAAGGGCTAAATACTATTTCATTCCTGGAAGGCTTCCCTCAGGGTCTTGAGAATAGACATCCTGGCTCGAGCGGTCAGCTCAAGCTTAATCCCCAGATTACGGCTGAGAAGCCCTATCAGAAAGTCTGCTCGTTTAGATTCAGATTCATGGTCTCCGGAGATCACCCTATAGAGATCCGGACTTATTGCGGCAAATATTGAAATCATGAGCGTTTGACTCAGAGAGATGCGGAGTTCCTCTCTCGATTGGGAGTCGGTACCCTCAAGTTTCACAGCCAGATCATCGATAATAACAGCCAGCCTGTCCTCGAAGAGCTTCCGTGAGTTGCCTGGAATGTTGGTGTCGAAGAGGTGAGAGCGGACGAGGCCCGGATAGCGTGCTATGCCCTCCATGGTGAAGTCAAGGAAGCAGAAGATGCGGATGGGAAGGTTCAGATCCTCGTTCTCAAGGATCATCCTCCAGTCGCTGAAGGCGTGTTCGAGGGTGGCGGTGAGGGCCTGCTCAATGAGGTTATCCCTGGAGCCGAAGTAGTAGTTCAGGGCTGCGGAGTTAACTCCGGCCTGCTCAGCGATGCGGCGGGTCGTAATACCGCTGATACCTTCTCTGTTCAGGATGTCTATCGCTGTAAGGATTATCCTCTGCCTGGCGCCGGTATTATTCTCCATCAGTCCTCCGGGTTCAATCTCAGCGTAATGTAAACTCTCCAGTGTCATCCGGCAAGCCGCGGGTATTGACGAATCCAGTATTATTCATATTTTAATCACATGATTAAATCATATGATTAAAACGGATGATGCGCAAGCTATGCGTCAGTCCGAATATCGACTTCTTTATGGAAGGGATAGTGCAATGAGCTTCAGATCATCGTTCCTTGTTACCCCGGTTCTCCTTCTCCTTTCAATTGTGTACGCCGACGGACCGGTCGGGAGTGTTAGTGGTGAGGTTGTCTCAGAGCGGACACAGGATCCGGTGATCGGTGCTTATGTAATCATCGAAGGGACTTCTTACGGGGGTATGACAGATGCTTCGGGAGCTTTCTCGATAATTGATGTTCCCGTGGGCGGTTACGGCATGAGCGTCAGTAGTGTAGGTCATCATCCGGAGGTCAAGACTGATATCATGGTAAGGTCGGGAAGAGTAACCTTCGTCGAGTTCTCACTGGTGACCGCTGCGATTTCTGGCATGGTCATCGAGGTAAGGCCAACCTGCTTCCGTGAGGATGAGACCAATCCGACGAGCAGTATCGAGCTTACCGGAGAACAGATAAGAAGAACACCCGGCTCAGCGGGGGACGTAATCCGTGTGATAGCCGGTCTGCCTTCCATCTCCAAGGTGGATGACCAGTACAACGGCCTTGCAGTCCGGGGGGGCAATCCTATGGAGAATGGCATCTACATCGACGGAGTGGAGATAGCCAACATCAACCATTTCCCCCGGCAGGGTACATCCGGGGGGGGATTGGGTATGGTGAACGTGGACCTGCTCGAAGAAGTCTGGTTCTCCGCCGGGGGATTTTCTGCCGTATACGGAGACAGGCTCTCTTCCGTCATGGAACTTAAGCTTCGCGGGGGCAATCGGGAGGAGTTCGACGGGCAGGTGGATTTGAGCATGTCCGGATTAGGGGTGGTGTTCGAGGGGCCACTCGACAACGGCAGGGGCAGCTGGTTGGCCTGTGCGAGAAGGTCATACATCGACCTGCTCGTGGACATCGCGGATATTGATGCTGTTCCAACCTACTCCGATTTCCAGACTAAGGTGGAATTCGACCTGTCCCCCTCGCACCGTATCTCGTTACTGGGTATTGGTGCCGTAGACTATGTCGATTATTCGTATGAACAAGCTTACGAGGACGGTAACACGAATTACGGGATCACTGAAAATTGGAATCTTGTAACGGGTCTTGGCTGGAAATGGCTCTGGGAGGGGGACGGTTTCTCCACCACCACCATTTCGTTCCAGGGGATTGGTTTCAAGGGTGATTACCGGGAGGTTCTTACCGGTGATGTCCAGTCCGAGCAGAACTCCACTGAGAAAGCTCTTCAGCTCCGGAACGATAACACCTGGCAGGCATCGCCGCGACTGATGCTGGAGTTCGGATTCGATGGGAAGTACAGGTTTGATCGGTTCGACAACTTCTACGCGGCTGATACGAACTACAGCGGTGAACCAATACCTGCGCTGTCGGTGCGAAGGGATCTCAGTACTCCGAACGGAGGCGTCTTCCTGAGCGGTTCATGGTCGATCATACCCGAAGTGACGCTCTCGTGCGGAACCAGGATGGACCACAATAATCTGACCGGCAGGACCCGTCTGTCACCTCGTGGCTCCATCACCTGGGAGCTCTCTGAAGGCACGGTACTGAGCGCAGCAGCAGGGATCCACAGGCAGACTTTACCTGCTGAATTAATCTCCAGGGATGCTGACTTCGCGGATCTGGAAGATCCCGTCTCCCACCATGCAGTTATCGGATGGAAACAGTTACTGGCGGATGATATCCGCCTTGTGATGGAAGGGTACCTGAAGAGTTACGGCAGTTTCCCCTACGATCCCTCGCAGACAGGATACTTCGTTCTGGACGGGCTCAGCAGCGAGCAGGACCTGTACGCTTTCGAGACTCTGGTTTCCGGGGCGTATGCGCGCTCGGCCGGTGTGGAGACCACACTGCAGAAGCGTCTTATCAGCGGCCTCTACGGGTTACTGGCCGGATCGTGCTCGATCTCCGAATACAGGAGTCCGGGGGAGGACTGGAGGAGCCGGATATTCGACAACCGGTGGACGGTCACGGTGGAAGGCGGCTATAGACTGGACAGGAACTGGGAGTTCAGCGGTAGGTGGCTGTTCGCTGGAGGTCGTCCATACACGCCGCTGGACCTTGCAGCATGCGAGGAGTACAACCGGACCATACTCGACTGTACCCGCATCAATACCGAACGATATCCCGCTTATCACTCCCTGAACCTCCGTGTTGACAGGAGATTCCACTTCAGCGAATCGACACTGGTCTGCTATGCTTCAGTCTGGAATGTTTATAACAGGCGGAATGTCACTGCTACTTTCTGGAACCGGATCGAGAAGAAAGAAGACTACATCCATCAGTGGGGGATGATGCCTATCCTGGGGGTTGAGTTCGAGTTCTAGAAGTACATTCCATGAATGTATCTCTCCGCCTGTGGTTCGGTATTCCGGCATTGAATGATTCAGTTTACCATGCCATTGTAGACTTGTTCGGGCCACAGCAAAGCCATTGCGGCAAGCCGCTTGATATGCTATTTTGCGGTTTAGGAGTATGTCCTGGGCATTGGAAGTAACACCCCCAACGGGTGAAATGGAATTCAGGTAAATTGAAGCAATAGCACCGTTATTTGTAATGGTATTTCGTGTGAATTGTGACCGTCTATGTGGTTCTGCAAGACGTACGCATCGATGGCGAAAATCCCGGTGGTCATTCCAGATTCAATTAACCCTGAGAGTCTTGATTCAGAGGAGACTTGACGATGTCTGCTGCAACACGAACCGTGAGCTGGTGGCAATATCTGCTGCTCATTCCCGTAATTGTCTTTTTCGCGCTTTCTTGTCAAAAAAGCTACACCGGAGATGAAGGACTAACCGTATATCTGGCCTCCGGCAGCTACAGTCACCTGCTGAGTAATGTAGGTGCGGACTTCCATGTTCCAGGTTATTACACTGTCCTGTGGCTTGTTTCGCACACTTTTGGAAGCTCAATGGTGATTCTCCGCCTTTTCTCACTGGCTCTTGTAATTGCGATGCTATTCATAGCTATCAGACATCTATCTTTCCCGGCAGCACTTTTCCTGGCAGTCAGCCCGTTTACACTGCACCTTGCAGTGGAAATTCGGATGTATTCCATGCTAGCCCTCCTGGGGCTTATGCTGATTCTTGCATACCGAAGAAACGAAAAACTACATTCGAAAAGCTCTTTGATAATTCTGATTATTTTGCTTTCCGCCTGCACATGGGTTCACTACTTTGGTTGGATAGGAACAGCTGCGGTTGTTTCTCTGCTGCTGCTGCAAAGGAAGTGGAAGCAATCGGCCATTGTTCTTCTCTCTGTAATTCTTCTTTTTGTTCCATGGGCAGGCAATACTATATCAAAACTGGATCCTCAGCATACTGAAATTGCTGTTGATGATATTGGATTCCCGGATCAAATTCCACTTATTCATAGAATGGCCGGAATGCCTCTTTCTGTGGCGGGAACAACTCTTCGATTTGCCGGTGGAACTGCTGCTTTCAACTTTGATACCTGGGGAATCCGCTTTATCTCAACCAGAACTCTTGCAGGACTGTTCCTCGGTATCCTGATGCTGACTCTCACAATAATTGGATTCAGGCACAACGACAATATCACCCGAAGTCTGATTCTCTGGTCATTCATTACGCTGAGTTTTTTCAGACCAAGTGCAAGGCATTACGCAATTGCGTATTCTGCATACATGATAACTGCGTCACTAGGCCTTCCTTCAAAGAATTCCGCGCGAAAGATATTAATCCTGGCATCGGCGGTGCTGATGCTGGTTATGTGCTTTCCATTCGCAGGAAGAACAACAATTCCACAGCGATGCAAGTGGGACAGAGACTTTCTTCAAGTAGCTACCCTGGCTGTAGAAGAATCTGCGAAATATTCTTTGCCTGTTGTTCTGTTCCTCGACACATACAGCTATCTTGGCATTCGGATGCACATTGATGAAATTGGTTTCCCGGATTCAATGGTATGGTATCCACATAGAGCATCATTTGAAAATGGAAGGTGTTTTTTTGAAGACAGAGCAGAATGCGTAAGTTATATGCAGAGAAACACAGATTCATTAGTCTCTGTATGGATGAACCTGGATGAGAACAACAGAGGTTTCATTCTTGTCGCGAACAATCCTGACAGTACATCCGGCCCTGTTCTTGGTACAGGCAGGAACAGGTTTATTGGTTTGGGAAGCGACATCATGGCAGACAGAGATCTGATGGACGCATTGACTGAACTGACTACAATAGAACAGATCAATCTTTCCGGTAGCAGTGGCCCACTGAGCATGTTCGTATGCTCAAATTGAATCGGGAAACAATGCAGCCGGTAAGGGTATTATCCAGGTGGATGACATGAAACTGTACCGATGTAATGACAAATCCGCGGAATATGGTTGTGCTGGTTTCGCGCAGATCCGTTGCAAGGTCGGAGTGGGCTAAAATGGGAACACGCAGCAGGCCATGCATATTCCCAAAGGATGATCATTTTGACATTCGGATTCTGAGACTTCTCTTTTTCGTGCGGCTTAATTAGATTATCAATGGGTTTTAAAGTAGTTCTTAACCACCCCTGAAGGGGTAAAATATCTCCCTTATTCCTGTTTTTGCAGAAGGTACAGGGAGGTTTTCTTTCATCTGAGAGGAGTCTTTGATGTCTGGTGGTAGCTTCAATGCATTCGAGATGGCTCAGGAGCAGTTTGATAAAGTAGCTGATTACCTGGATCTTGATGAGGGTGCAAGAGGTATTCTTAGAAATCCAATGCGGGAGTATCATTTCAATATCCCTGTTCATATGGATGATGGAACTGTAAAAGTGTTCAGAGGTTTCAGGTGTCAGCATAACGATGCCAGGGGACCGAGTAAGGGTGGAATCAGATTTCATCCCCAGGAAACAATTCACACAGTAAGGGCACTGTCAATGTGGATGACATGGAAGTGTTCGGTTGTTGACATCCCTCTGGGCGGCGGAAAAGGCGGCGTTATCTGTGACCCTCATAACCTCTCCATGCGCGAGCAGGAACAGATCTGCAGGGGCTGGATCCGTCAGATTGCCCGTAACGTAGGCCCCCTCCAGGACGTACCCGCTCCCGATGTAATGACTAGTCCCCAGCATATGCTCTGGATGATGGACGAATACGAGACTATTATGGGTGCTCAGTACCCCGGCGTGATCACAGGAAAGCCAGTGGGTATGGGTGGAAGCCTTGGCAGAACAGAGGCAACAGGTTTTGGTTTGATTTTCACAGTAAGGGAAGCTCTCAAACAGCTGAACATCAGACCACAGGATACAACAGCAAGTTTTCAGGGATTCGGTAACGTTGCCCAGTACGCGATCAAGCTTTACAACCAGCTTGGTGGAACCGTGATCTGTGTATCCTGCTGGGATCAGGCTGATCAGAAGGGATATACATTCCGCAGGAAAGACGGAATAAACCTTGATGAACTCCTGTCAATAACCGACAAATTCGGCGGTATCGACAAGAAGAAAGCAGTTGACCTCGGGTACGAAATTCTCGAAGGGGATGAGTGGATAGATCAGGAAGTTGATATTCTTCTGCCTTGCGCTCTTGAGAATCAAATCAATGCAGAAAATGTTAACAGGATAAGCAGCAGGGTAAAGATTATCGGCGAAGGCGCCAATGGTCCCACTACACCCGAGGCGGATAAGGTCATCGAGGAAAAAGGTATCTTCTGTATTCCCGATTTCCTCGCCAATGCCGGCGGAGTAACCTGCTCATACTTTGAACAGGTTCAGAATAACATGAACTATTACTGGACAAAGGATGAAGTGCTTGGCAAACTTGACCAGAAGATGACCGAAGCATTTGTTGCTGTCAGTGAACTTGCCTCAAAGAACAATCTCTACATGCGCGATGCGGCGTATATAATCAGCGTAAGTAAGGTTGTTGATGCCTGCAGAGCCAGAGGCTGGATCTAGTCCCAGCTCTGATGATAAAGTAAGGCGCCTGTTTACATCGGGCGCCTTTTTTTCAATTATCGATCAATATGGCACACTGTTTATTTTGCTCGGATCTGCATGGAAGAGTTCACCGTTACGAAGAACTATTCCGGGTGATAAGGGAAGAGGAACCTGACGCGGTATTTCTGGGTGGCGATCTTCTCCCGGGAGCTGTTCATGTATTCGCGTCGGATTTTCTTAATGAAGATTTTATAAACGACTTCCTCGCGAAAGAACTTTTACATATTAAAGAAAATTCGGTGAAACCCTACCCCGAGATATTCCTCATACTCGGAAACGATGACGGGCGCTTTGAAGAGGCCACCATGATTGAAGCGGCGAGAACCGGACTGTGGCATTACGTTCATAACCGGAAGATCGGCATGGGTTCTCATCAGGTTTACGGCTACTCCTATGTTCCCCCTACACCGTTCAGACTGAAGGACTGGGAGAAATACGATGTGTCCAGGTACGTTGATCCGGGGTGTATTCATCCTGAAGATGGAATTCACACAGTTCCTGTATCGGATTATGAAATGCGTTATTCCACGATCAAGGATGACCTGGAGCTGCTTACGGACGGTGACGATCTTTCACAGGCCATAATGCTTTTTCATTCTCCGCCGTACAGGACGAATCTTGACAGGGCTGCCTTAGATGGCAGGATGATTGACCACGCTCCCCTTGATGTTCATGTAGGGAGCATCGCAATTCAGAAGTTCATAAAGAAGAGACAGCCTCTCATCACACTGCATGGACATATACACGAATCCTGCGGGATCACGGGCAAATGGATGGACAGTATAGGTGAAACCACAATGTTCAGCGCGGCTCACGACGGTCCGGAATTAGCTCTTGTGAGGTTCGATCCTGATAACCCCGAATCGGCATCCAGGGAATTACTTTAACGCTTGGTCTTCATTTCCAGCGGACGGGCGGGATCGTTTACGGAACCTATCTTGAGAGCATAGGATTGTTTTTCTTCTATGTCTTTGTCTGTGACGATGTGTACGTCTAAAAGGTGTTCCGTTTTGAAACCTGTTCTTATGTAGTTCATCTCACAAAGAGAAACGTCCCATCCATTAAGGTAGGATTCCAGCTGCTCACGGGTTCTGTCGTCACCTTCGAAATGAATAAGAAGGTCTATATCACTGCATGGACCCGCAGTTGCGTTCTTGGTACTTCCGAAGAGGTAGATGCCTTTGATACCGTATTGATCCGGATCGATATTCGAAGCCATGGTTTCAGCCATTCGCTGTCTCCACAGCCAGTGTTCATCTGGATTGGAATCGACTGCATTACGGGTATGCAGCAGTTTATCAGGTTCCTTCTGGTCGAGATCATCATCGGTTGCAAGATACGCGATTGCTTCGCCCTCGTCCCCGCTCATCGCTATTCTCAGAATCCTCCCACCTGTGCTTGCCTTTACGTCAATAACTTTTAGAACATGGGTCAGATCGTCACAATTCGGAAGGATTTTGCTAAGAACATTCTTACTCTTTTCAAAGAACGCTTTGTTGAATATGACACTGCTGTCATCTGGATAGAGGGGAAGGTACCTTATACCAGCTTCCACCAGATCCTGAAAAAAGTGAGTTCCGAAGGAAAGGTCAGGCACGTAGCTGCCTTTCTGAAAAGCCATTTCTATCAGGGCCGCGGTATTGTTGATATCGGAGTAGGTTACCTGTACCCCAAGTTTGATATCACCCCTGCTCCCCCATCTTCCGGGACCCATAAGGATGAAGCTTTTCTTTGAAAGAATACCATTCAGTTTGCCAACCGCATTTCCCACCGAAACAAGCTGATCAAGATTCTTCAGATTGTCGTATTCAAACGGGTCAACGTAGACCACGTGATCGATTTCCGGAATGAACCCGTCCGAAACGTATTTATCGGCGGTAAAAACAATGTCATCGGGATCCGGTTTCTCATTCAGGTGTACCACCTCATCGTGTTCCCAGGAACTCTGCGGTCTGCACTGAAGGATGTATATGTTCTCGCCATCAGCGGCAAACTCTATGTCAACGGGGAAACCACATTCCTGCTCAAGCGTGATCAGTATATCTCTCATGGTTTTTAGGAAGCCTGCTTCCGGGCTGAGAAGACCCTCAAAGGTTGGTATAACGTATTCATTCTCGAAATCGGTTAGTCGCGTAACCCGCCTTATCATCCCCTCCTTATGGGTTGAGAACACCTTCCCGACCTGGGGATACTGCGGTCCATATTCGGAAATAACATCCTCGACTTTTACGGTTTCTATCCTGCGTTCCTCAAGGTTGATCACATCCATATATTTGGGCGCGTACCTTACAGTCTCTTCGACACTGGTGTTGACTCTCAATCCGGGCTGTCCCGGCGCGGCAAGCACCGGGAAATCATCTCCGAGCCTGTCTACCGCTCTGGTTCCAAGACCAGGTACAATCCTGAGAAGGCCATCCTTCCTTCTTATCCTGGAAGACCATCTGAATTCGTTCTGGCTGAACGCGACACCGCTGAACGAAGGCATGTAGTATTTTCCAACTCTTGTTCCTACAACCTGCTGTACGAGAATACCCATCTCCTCCTGGAAATCCAGAAGATTCCTTTCGTTCCTGTATTCAATGGCATCCGGGCCGAACATTGAAGCGTAAACTTCCGAAATAGCGTCCATAAGAGCTTCCAGCCGTTCACTTTTCGTACCCTGATTCGCAAGGAACAGGCTTTTATACTTCCCGCTGAAAGCGGCCTCCACACTATCTTCAAGGAGACTTGAACTGCGTACTATAAGGGGGTAATCTCCGATAGTATCAAGGGCCATAGAGAGCCCCTGTGTCATTTCAGGGCTGAAAGCGCAGTTCTTGAAAAGCTGTATCAGGTTCGGGTACTCCAGACGTATCTCAGCAAGGTACCTGTACCGGTATTCAAGTAATTCCTCGAGACGGTTGTGGTGAACGAAATCAAGTATTCCGTCGCTGCTTATGTACCATGTCTCAGGTGTCCTGATGTTCGATAGCACAGGATCTCTCAGGCCTGCGAGCTTGAGTATCTGCTTCGCCATGAAAAGGCCGGCCCCCTTCCCCCCGAGCTGTCCATGACTTCTGGTTGGAATAATGAGGGAGTCTGTCAATCTGTAGAAATCCTCGATGGAAACCAATTCCTTCATGCGGCTGATATAATCCAGTCTTCTGCTTACCAGTCTTCTTATGAGGGATACTTTAAGAGCGTTCAATACCGGTTCTGACAGGGTTGCTTCATTGCTTAGAACTTCCCTGTGGGTGTCCATGGCCTGTATAATATCGGTCAGCGAACTTGCATGATTGTCCAGTACGTTAATCAGATGATCTATCCTGTTTTCACCTATCCACTTCTGGAGCAGGTTAAGTATCTGCCCATCGCTCAATTCCCTTGATGCTATAGCGAATATTTCTTCCACAAGTTCGTAGCTGACCTCGAACTGTTGCCTGGGAGTAGGTTGATTGATTCCCTGGTGGTCAAGATCAGCATCCTTCGTAGATATCTGGCCGGTCCATCTGTTCAGAAGGGCAGTGGCATCGGTTATACCAATGAAACTCAGGTAATTAAGAAGTCTTCTAGAGAGTATCTGGTAAAGCTTGCTGTCGGTAATCAGAAGCATGTCCAGAATTGTCTTCCAGGATTTGGGCTCACCTGAGTCGGATTGATCAGTGTACTCTTCCTCTTTAAACATCCGGGAAAGACTGTCGTGAAGGATGGTATGGCTTATTCTTCTGGCGAGTGTTTTTATCAGCTTCTTCTCTTCTTCAAGGAAGGCGTTGCTCATGTCAAGTTCCGGTACTTCCTCAGGATAGGAAACAAGAACTATTCCAACGTTGCCGCCGTTGATCGTCAGACTTTCCGAAAGCTCAGTGCCCCCCTCACGGTAATCCATCGATTTGTATTCTCTGCCCATGTACGCTATCTTGGCTTCGCAATACTCAGGATTGCACCAGCCATGAGGCATCGATTCCGCAACATCTTGAAGTTTCTCTTCAAGAGATTCGTCACTCATCAGGATTTCATCGATCATGTACAGACAGTTAAGTTCCTTTGCTCTTTCCCTGAGAGAGTTCAGCAGTTTATGAGATTCCGTTCTCTTTTCAGTCATCTGAGTATCACTCCAAGTCCTTCTCTGCCGTTAATTCTTACGCTTACTCCACCGGGAATTCTCAGGCACCTTACATGTTCCGTCTCATGGAGGATTTCACTTCCGGTATTGATAGTATCCCAGTTTACTGGTCCGTCAATCGGTTCGCTTACCGAAAGGTAACCAACACCGAAACTGGACAGATTGTGAAAAAAGTGCGATCCCTGGCTTAGTTCTACCCTCATCTTCGGGCCTGAGATCTCGATAATCGCTTTAGCTCCCGAGATATGCCCCCACGTTACAGGTATGCCCAGCCACGGGTCGGAGCTACCCCAGCGACCGTATCCGATAAGCAGGTATCCTGCGTTATCGTTCATAAGTATTCTGTTGATACGCGCAATCTCAGAAGCGATCTGCCTGGTAACTGAAGTATTGAAAGTTTCAGGTTTTACGTACACAACATATTCGACTTCCGTTGTACCGTTCCCAAGAGCCCTTCGGGATAGAGCCAGAACATTCTCTCCGCTCATGTCTGCTTCTGAAATGTCCACTTCTTCGGTGAACGCGGCTATAGGTCTTACCTGGAGCAGCCCCAGAGACGCGTCTTCCGATTGACCGGGCCCCTTGAAGGCGAATTCAATTTCTACGGGAGCATTCGCTTTTTCTGAGCATAGATCAAGAACATCCAGCACAGCGTCATTAACGGGTATAACCCTATCATCAAGAATAGGGGCGAAATTAACCACTTTCGGTCCCTTTCTGCCCGTTCCGTGAACAAGACTGTCAGATTCCGGCAGATACGTTGATGCCACGAACTTGAGTGTATCATCGTAATCAGCGTCTTCGAGCTGGCAGGAAATCATATACTCTGTTTCCTTTATCGGATCAAAAACAGTGATTCTATCCATGTTTACTGCCCAGAAGCTGTTCTGAGTACCTTTCATCATATCTCCGACTGAACCGAAGGGTGGAGGAGCTTTGGGACTTTTGGGGCTGTAGCACCAGCAAAGCCCGCCATCAACAATGCTTTTGCCAAGTCCAAGGGCCAGATTTACTACTCCATCCGATGGTTTTGCCTTGCCGAACGCGTAGTAATTGAATGAGCGCGCTACTCCGGACACAACCGGGTAGAATCTGTTACCATATTTTCTTCCGACTATCTTCTGAAGAATTACTGCCATAGCTTCCTCAGAGGCTGAACTTCCGATACCTTTGTGAAATTCCCTGGAATCGCTGAAGTATGTACTGGCCCAGATGAGTTTGACGGCTTCTATCAGTTTTCTGAACCTTACTTCATCTGATGGCTGATTATTCGGAATCATCTTCGTCTGATATATGCCGGCCAGCGGTGACTTCAGGTTATCTTCGAGAAGGCTTGAGGACCTGACTGCTACAGGTTCATGGGTTCCGCTTACGAACTTCCAGAGGTCACCTGTAAGCATCGGGGACATGCTTCCCTTCTGAAAAGCCATGGCTATCCTGTCATCGGGTTCATTACCGTCGGCATAGGATTGCAGGTCGTTGCGATGAACAAAATCGAGGAAGAACTCGGTTGTTATTACCGAGAATTCCGGTACGTAAACATCCATTGGGAAGGAAGTGTTACTGCCGCAATCTCGCAGGCTTTCCACTATATCCACCAGACCCGATGCTTTACCCCCGATTTCACTGCTACCATAATAGATCACATCTGAATTACTGGCCATTTCCGTTTTCCTTCCCTTTTGAAAATACAGATAAATAGTATAACAGTGATTTCCCCGGTAAGAAAGGATATACTTCCGTAGATTTCAAGGGATATTCTAATGCACGATTAAGGGTATCTCCCGTACCCATGGGTCTGGTATCAATCGGAGTTAAAAATAGAGGAAAGCACAAAAAATAAGAGAACCAGCCTCAGACCCCATGAAACAATTACCACAAGAATTATTTCAGGGAATATTTTGCCGGATGTCCACTTTGAAAGCAGCCAGATAAGTACGACAAGGGGAAGTATATTCCCAAGGAAAGCTACTGGAATCAGACTCGTAAGGTTGGCGATGGCCGAAGCGGCGAATACTTTCGCGATACTTCCCTGAACTCCGGTCAGTATCATGGCACACAAAAGAAGACCCCCGGAGATAAGGGTATAGGTAACAAAGAAAAGAAATACATTCATTATTGACCATTCGTGATTATTTGAGAGTTATCGTATATTCCCGAATATCATATTATCTTTTACACACATGGTAAATGATGTATATGGAACAGAACCACCCCTTTGAGTGTATATAGTGTTGAAGAAACGATTATGGCTAAGGTTATTAAGATATTTGAAACGGTAGACACCGGTTCTGATGAGTTATCACTCGGCATCATACACGAAATTGATGCCATTGCTGAAGCAAGGGAGGAATATCCTTGATTGGACAGGTACTCACTATCGTAGCCAGAGCCGATGTTGTAACGAAATTCATTCTTATTATCATCGCTGTCCTTTCCGTTGGTTCATGGGCTGTAGCCATCGCTAAAATCCGTGAATTCAGGGCTATACTGGGTTCTTCAAAGAAATTCATGGACGCCCTCAGGACTACGGGAAAACCGCCGGGGAATGATTTCTGGAACAGAAACAGTGAAGTGGGCCCTCTTGCCAGGATGTATGCCGAGGCTGGAAGATTCCTTCAGAGAAGACAGGACAGAGGGATAACTGAACCTCTTTCACCCCAGGAGGTAGGCAGCCTGACAAGCGCTCTTGAACGCGAGGCGGGGGAAGACCTTGCTCAGCGTGAAAGGAATATCGGGCTGCTCGCGACTGTAACAAGTGTAGCGCCTTTGCTTGGGCTGCTTGGAACCGTATGGGGAATACTCACTAGTTTCATCGGAATGAAGGAACTTGGAGTTGCAGATCTCAGCGCGGTTGGAGCGGGTATCGCGGCTGCGCTTACTACTACCGTCGCTGGGCTTCTCGCGGCCATACCTGCCAATATCTTCCATAATTTCGTTGTGGGAAGGATTAATTCGCTGGCAGGGGACATGGACAGATTCCTTTCCGAACTTGTGGATGTATGCAGAAGGGGAAGCCTGGAATGATCAAGACCAGGTACAAACAGTTCTCCGCTATCAACGTCACCAACCTGGTGGATGTAACCCTCGTTTTACTGGTGATATTCATGCTGACTTCACCGGTGATGCAGAGAAGCGCGGATGTTCTGCCGCCTTCGTCCAACGAGGGAAGAATTTTAAACAACCTTGACCCCTCCGAATCACTTGTTATTGAAATTGATGCCTATGGCAATCTGTCCGTTTCGGGAGAAACGGTTCTGATGGAAAATCTGAGACCCCTGGCTGAAGCGGCGTTCTCCTCGGGAAGATCTGAAGCTTTTGTACGGGCAGACCGTGACGTAAGGTATGAGATAGTAGCCAATGCCCTTACAAAACTGGGCAGCGGAGGATATCTCAGTGTTGGGCTGATTCAGGAAAGTATGGGTAACAGCAGTGAGATTCACTGACAGCAAAGGACAGAATTCAAGCTGTTATTCGATTCGCAGGCTTGATTACATCCTTGCCGGTGCAGGGCATCTGCTTATCCTGTTTGTCGGGTTGATCTCTTTCAAAGGCAGTGCTGAAGTGCCTGCCGGAGGTAATGAGGCCATGATGGTCACAATGGTTACGGCAACTTCCGCTTCCGAAGTATCTCCCGCTGAGATAACCGGTCCTGCGGAAATTCAGGAGGAACCAATACAGGTCTCAGTTCTCGCCGAAGAACCCGTTGAGGAACAGATCGTCGAGGAACCGGATGTGGTGGAACATCCTGAGAACCCGGTGGAAGAGAATCCAGAAGAGGTCGATCATCAGCAGATTCCCGAAGAGACCCCTCAGGAAAATCCACCCGAGGAGATTCCAGCTGTTGAACAGAATTTTGCTTCCGTCAGCGGAGAGGGATCCGCAGGAACAGGCGCTCCCGGGCCCGGAACCTTTGAATCAAGAGTTTTTAATGCTGTACGAAGAGGGTACAGAACCTCGGTTGAGCCTGAGCGGTCCTACAGAATAATCCTGACCGTTAATCCCGATGGTACCACCAGTATTGAAGTAATAAGGAAAAGTGGTACTTCAGCCTTTGATAGAGCTGTAGAGAACGCTCTTGCCATGGCACAGATACCTCCAATGCCGCCGGGACGAAACAATCCGGCGGTAATAAACATTGAATTCGTTGGACCGGAGCAATGAAGTGAAAATCTTAATACTTACAATTCTTCTGGCCATTTCAGCAGGATCTCTGTTATCGGACAGTTTCATTCCAATGACCCCTGTGGGCGCGCAGTGTATTCCAATTTCGGTTAGTGTCACGGGGGATAGAAATCTTGTTGATATCGCATTGGATCAACTTATAGAAGACATCGATTTCTCCGGACTGCTGATCACCTCCGACGAAGGATATGCGGAGGCAGAAGTAGAAGTAACGCACTCCCTTAATGGAATCGATCTCCATGCGGAGGTTACATCAGGGGGGGAACACCTTCTTGCAAGAAATTACTCAGGACAGAATATCTACGCGCTGGTACACGCCTTTGCCGATGACCTTGTATACGATCTGACAGGAGAAGATGGTATCGCTTCAACCTGGATCTCTTACGTGACCAGAAATCCTTCCGGTTATGCGCTGGAGGTGAAGTCACAGGATCCAAGGGACGCAAGGGTCGTGATGTTCGACGAGGATGTAATAACAACCCCTGCCTGGTCTCCGGATGGCGACAGAATTGTTTTTACTTCTTTCAGATCGGGAAACGCTGACCTCTGGTGCTACAGCTTTGCAGAATCAAAGGCTGACAGGATTCTGAGTATCCCGGGCCTGAATTCCTCTCCCGCCTGGAGTCCCGGTGGTGAAACCGTGGCTCTGACACTGTCAAGCGACCGGAATGTTGATATTCACCTTCTTGATATCGATACCGGAGAAACGACCCGCCTTACACTCAGGGGATCAATAGAAACCTCGGCGAGTTTTTCTCCAACCGGCAGACAGATAGTATTTACCAGCGACAGGATAGGCTATCCTCAACTCTACATTATGGACAGCTCCGGAGGTACGGCCATCAGGGCCACAAATTCCCATGGTTACTGCGACAGTCCGACCTGGTCACCTGATGGTGAAAGAATTGCGTACACCGCTCAGGCTGGCAGGGATTTTCACATATTCGTTATGGATGCCGATGGCTCCAACATCCGGCAGGTCACGACTCAGGGGTCTCTTAACGAAGATCCCGTATGGGGGCCGACAGGAAGGCATATCGCTTTCAGCAGCGATATGGACGGAGAGAGAGCCGTATATGTTATTGAACTCAATGGACTTACAATTAGAAAACTATCCGATGAGGGTGACAGCTACTGCCCAACCTGGTCACCTCTTGGATTCAGATGATCGTATCGTATCTCTTCTGAAAGGCGGGATGTGAATTGTGAACGTTAAACTGATTACATTATTGGCCGCTTCAATACTGATTGCCGTGATGATGTCCTTCTCCGGATGCAGAACCGATAGTACTATACCTGACGGTCATGATACGACCACAGTTTTTGTTGAGGAATTGCCCGATACACTTGCCGGTGTATGGAACACGGACACACTGTCAACATCCACCGATTTGCTGCTTGTTCATCAGGAACACCTCAACGATGTCTTCTTCGAATACGACAGTGATGAACTCTCGGGGGATGCTCTTGAACTGCTTATGGAGAACGCTTCATACATAATGGAAACCTATGGTTTCAGGGTTCTGATAGAGGGGCACTGTGATGAAAGAGGCACTATAGACTACAACCTTGCTCTGGGCGAGAACAGGGCTCTTGCCGCGTACAATTACCTCGTTAACTACGGTGTTGATTCCGGCCGACTGCAATACGTCAGCTACGGCAAGGAAAGACCATTCGATCCTGCGCATACGGAGCAGGCCTGGACAATTAACAGAAGAGATCACTTCCGCGTTCTTCCTGGAAACTGATCATGCTGCGATTATCCATTGCGTCGATTCTTGTTCTGCTGATGTTCACGGGATGTTTTGGTTTCTGGGTTCGCACACCCGAGGAGATAGAGAATATCGATGCGGATCAGCAGAGAATGCAGGAAGATATTGACTCTCTCGCCAGGGCTGTTGAAGATAACGAAGTCCTTCTGAGGGGTCTTCAGGCGCAGTCGGGAAACAGGGCGGCGAATCTTGTGAATAGACTCACCGCGCTGGCAGATGAACTCGACCTTGCCCTTATGAGGCTGAACACCGCGGGAGGCGCCACTGTGCAGGATACCACCACCGGACCCGATGCGCAGCTTCTCTACAATGAAGCTTACAGACAGTTCCAGCAGGGCAGTTTCGAGATCTCGGCACAGGGTTTTCTGGAACTCCATGACAGGTATCCTTCATCATCTCTTGCGGACGATGCCCTGTACTACATGGCTATTTGCTGGGAAGAGGCAGGGCAGTCACACAAGGCAATAGAAGATCTTGTAGCTCTTTACTACATGTACCCGAATTCGGAGTGGGCACCAGGAGCCATCTTCAGGGCAGCTGACATATACGATATCCATGGAGCGCCCGGAGAGAGAGACAGGCTCTTTGATCTTCTGCTGAACAAGTATCCAGGCAGTGATGAGTCCGCACTTGTAAGGGAACTGCATCCCGATTAACCAACGGGACCGGAGCAGCTTGCTTTCAGACCGGAAACAGTCGGTATCCGGCTGCTTCTGATGTCTACACGGATGATTCGCATGAGCTTTGACGAAACAGCTTTATCAAAGCATATTTGCCAACTACGTAAATTAATGCCGTTGCGAGAGTGGCGGAATTGGCAGACGCGCCAGATTTAGGATCTGGTAAGTATAACTTGTGGGGGTTCAAGTCCCCCCTCTCGCACCATCAAAAAACAGGGAAGATTTTTATATGTATGATATTGTCAAATCGGAAGACAACAGGAGAACTGTTCATTTCGTCGAGTCTGCTGAACGGATAAACGGGCTTTTCAGGAAAATACGGAAGCAGATCTCAAAGGATATTGAGATGCCGGGTTTCAGGCCGGGGAAAATTCCAAAGTCGATCATCGATAAACAGTATGGAAATATGATAAAAGCTGAAGTCGCGGACAGTGTAAGGCAGGAATTCACATCCGATCTTCTTGAGAAGGAAGATTGGATCCTTGATGATAACGATCCTGAAAGCAAAATCGAACTACCTGTTGAAGGCGACTCTTACAGTTTTGAAATGACGTTTTCTCTCTTCCAGACGCCTGAACCCGCTGGAACCGATGGTATCAGCATAGAGATACCACCCCTTGACCTTGAAGACGCTGTAGAGAAAGCAATCGATTCATTCCGCGAAAAAATGATCAGTTTTGAAACCGTTGAAAGACCTTCTGAGGATGGAGACCTTGTTCTTCTGGAAGCCCGTCCTGCCGGAAACGCCGATGAACCGCAGAAATTCAACGTCAGAATCGGAGAATCGCAGATAGGAGAGGGTTTCGACCAGCTGGTAACGGGGGTTGCCTCGGGTTTTGAGTTCTCGGCAAGGATGAACAGCGATGATCCTGAAGAAGAAAAACCTCCGGTACATAGTTTCATTGTCACCGGGGTGAAATGTCCTGTCCTTCCTGACCTGAACGACGAGTTCGCTGAAAAGGCCGCAGGGATGAAGAATCTTAAGGAACTCAGAGAAAAGGTGGAAGAGAGTGTAAAGACCCGTTACGACCAGGAGGTTGTATACCTCAAGGAAAGATCTGCCGTTGACAGCATTCTTGAGAGCAACCCCTTCGATCCACCTGAGTACATGGCTGAGAATCTGAAAAAGGATTACGTGAATAGACTGGGTGAAGAGGATCCAGGGAAGGAAACATTAAAAGCGGCAGAGGAGCTTGCACAGAATAAGGTGCGTGAATTTCTGATTCTCAGAGCATTCGCGGAAAAGGAAAATATTCAGATTACCGACGAGGATATAGAGGCTGAAAAGAGCCCGGAGGAATCGAGATCATCGGTTTTTGACAGGTTAAGAAACAAAAAAGCTATGGAACTAATTCTGGATCGTGCCGATATCACTGAAAAGAAGCCAAAGAAAAACACTGATACAGAGTCCGATAAGGAAGATATGCCTGATTCGTTATGGCGCTGGGTCCTGGTTGAAGATGGAAATCAGGAAACCGTTGGCGAAACAGCTGGGAAGGAAAAATCCTGATGGCATCCATTATACCTTTTGTTGTAGAGCGTGAGGGGAACAGAGAAAGATCCTACGATATTTATTCCCGCCTTTTAAAGGAACGTATCATATTTGTCGGTGACGTTCTTAACAATCAGACCGCAGGCCTGATAGTTGCGCAACTGCTGTTTCTGGAAGGGGAAGATTCCAAAAAGGATATCAATATGTACATAAGCAGCCCGGGAGGCGAGATCTCTTCGGGGCTGGCAATATACGATACGATGCAGTTCATAAAGCCGCCTTTGGCTACATTCTGCATGGGAACAGCCGCCAGCATGGCAGCGGTTCTGCTTGCGGCGGGGGCTAAAGGAAAAAGAAATATCCTTCCACACGCCAGGGTGATGATCCATCAGCCCATGGGCGGAGCCCAGGGGCAGGCCAGCGATATAGAGATACAGGCAAATGAAATTCTCAAACTCAGGGAAAAACTGAATATCATCCTGTCCGAGCATACCGGTCAACCTCTTGAGAGAATAACGAAGGATTCG
Organism: Candidatus Aegiribacteria sp.; assembly: GCA_021108005.1. NCBI lineage: Bacteria > Pseudomonadati > Candidatus Aegiribacteria > Candidatus Aegiribacteria sp. The sequence continues at coordinate 6,417 of JAIORS010000058.1, read as the reverse complement.
GACAGAAATTTCTGGATGGATGCCCAGGAAGCACTTGATTACGGTATCATAGACAATATGCTTGAATCCAGAAACTAACGGAGAAAAGTATGGCTAAAGAGAAAAAATGTTCTTTTTGCGGAAGATCTATCGGTGAAGTTAACCAGCTGATCCAGGGACCGGGAGTTCATATCTGTGATGAGTGCATAAGATATTGCAGCGAACTTGTTGACATTGAAACCGATCATGATCTGGAAATTCCGGAACTGGTGCAGGATGATCTTCCTGTCCCCTCGGAGATCAAAGCAAAGCTGGACGAGTACGTTGTAGGCCAGGAACAGGCAAAAAAAGTCCTTTCGGTAGCGGTTTACAATCACTACAAAAGATTGAGAACCATCAGGGAATCCCCGGAAGTGGAACTCGAGAAAAGCAATATTCTTCTTATGGGGCCTACCGGCGTTGGGAAAACTCTTCTTGCCCGGACCCTTGCCAGGATTCTTGATGTGCCTTTTGCCATTGCCGACGCGACAACACTTACCGAAGCTGGATACGTTGGAGAAGACGTCGAGAACATACTGCTTCGTCTGCTTCAGGTGACCGACATGGATGTCGCAACCGCACAGCAGGGCATAATCTACATTGACGAAATCGATAAGATCTCCAGAAAATCGGAAAACCCATCCATTACCAGAGATGTTTCTGGCGAGGGTGTTCAACAGGCTCTTCTGAAGATTATTGAAGGTACGGTTGCCAGTGTGCCTCCCCAGGGAGGAAGAAAGCATCCTTACCAGGACAACATTCTGGTGGATACCAGCAATATCCTTTTCATATGCGGGGGCGCGTTCAACGAACTGGAAAAGATTGTCGAGAAACGCTTCAAGAAGAACGCTATTGGCTTCACCGCTGTTCTTGATTCGTTTGGCCGGGAGGAGAACAACATGCTCGCACATGCCGAATCCCATGATCTTGTTAAGTACGGCCTGGTACCCGAGCTTGTTGGAAGACTCCCTATACTGGTATCGCTTGACGATCTGGATATAGATGATCTTGTAAAAGTGCTTACTCAGCCAAAGAACGCTCTGGTACGTCAATATCGGTACCTTTTTGAACTTGAGGATGTAGATCTCGAATTTTCAAAGGGAGCGCTTGAAGCAGTTGCCGAAAAGTCAAAGGCAGCGGGAAGCGGGGCGCGGGGACTCAGATCCGTGCTTGAGGGAATTCTTCTGGAACCGATGTACGATCTGCCCGATCTGGATAACGTGAGTAAACTCGTAATCTCACCGGAAGTTGTTAAAGGGAATGCTGATCCCAAAATAGTCAAAAAAAGAAAGACAAAAAAACCTGGAAAAGTCGGCTGAGCAGGTCTATCAATGGCCTCCATGAATATAGAGTTTCTCAAGAGTTGTCCGGGGCCAGCAACCCTGCCCCTTGACAGGCTTCCCGAGCTTTCCTTTGCCGGCAGGTCAAACGTTGGAAAATCTTCTCTTATTAACAGGCTCAATGGAGGACATTCCGTTGCCAGGACAAGCTCCCGCCCCGGATGTACACAGTACCTTAACCTCTATTCGGTATCCGGGATGTTTTACATTGTTGATCTTCCAGGTTATGGATTTGCCCGCGCTCCCCGGAAGAACCGTACAGAATGGACGGGATGGATAGCTTCATATCTCATGGACAGAATTCCGCTGAGAGGTGTAGTGCTGCTCATTGATGCCAGGCATCCGTGCTTACCCAACGATATCGAAATGGTGGAATTTCTTAAGGAGAGGGGCAGGCCCTACATCATCGCCCTCACGAAATCGGATAAGCTCAAGCGGGGAAAGCTTGCGTCAGCTGTAAGAAAGGCACAGGATATGGGGCCGGTAATACCCGTATCATCGATTACCGGCAGCGGTATTAAAGAGCTTAAAAAATGGATTTTTCAGGCAGTCGATTAAACAAATTGAATACTGCTACGCTCATGAATATTGTAAAATTAGTTCGACCAGACACCATCTCAACGTTGCTGAACGGCCGAAATAGCTTCGATCATCAGCTAAGTTATCGCTGGTGCGGGTCAACTCAGAAGTTCTAGATCAGTTCACGGAAGGAATAAAATGCCTGCAACCATAATTACCGGACTTCAGTGGGGCGACGAAGGTAAGGGGAAGATGGTCGATCATCTTTCTGAAAACGTAAGAGCCGTTGCCAGATTCTCCGGCGGAGCCAACGCGGGACATACAGTTGAAGCGGACGGGCGCAGGATTGCGCTTCATCAGCTTCCAAGCGGATTGATAAGACCCGGAGTGCTGGGAATTATAGGGGCTTCATGCGTGCTGGACCCCGTCGCTCTTACGGAAGAAATGCAGACTATGGAGAATGAGGGGCTGTCCGTTGCGGAAAGGCTTGTGATTTCCGGAAAAGTGCATCTTGTTCATCCAGCCGGAAGATATATTGAGAACTCCAATGAAATAGAACTTGGAGACGCCTCAGTGGGCACTACAAGGCGAGGAATCGGCCCCACCTATGTACGTAAATTCATGAGACAGGGAATCAGGCTTGAGGATGCTGCTGTGCCGGAGGTTTTTCTTAAAAAATCCGCCGCCATCACCGATGAATGCATAGAACGGCTGGATCTTGCCGAAGTGCCCGCCGAATCGCTGAGGGAAGAAGTTAAGGTGTTCAACCGCGAATCTCTGAAACTGGTTGACCGCGCGAAGGACGTATCGATGGTTATCGCGCAGATACTTGCATCAGATAATTCAATTCTTGCTGAAGGCGCTCAGGGAACTCTTCTCGACCCCGATCATGGTACTTACCCCTTTGTCACATGCGGTTCATGTATAGCCGGGGCTGCATGCGTCAGTCTCGGAATCGGTCCGGTTATGATCGATGAAGTAGCAGGAGTCATGAAGGCTTATACCACAAGAGTCGGGAATGGACCATTCCCGACGGAGCTGACAGGTTCTCTTGGAGACAGAATAAGAGAACAGGGTAATGAGTACGGAGCTACTACCGGAAGGCCACGAAGATGCGGATGGTTCGATGCGGTTCTCGCGAATTACTCGGCCAGAATAAACGGCTGCACCTGGACAGCGCTTACTCTTCTTGATGTCCTGAGCGGCATTCCCGAGCTTAAAGTCTGCAAGAAATACGAACTTGACCCGGATATCGATCTTACTCTCTTTGAAACAGGGGAAAGGCTTGGGAAACACATACCCCGGTACGAAACCCTTCCCGGATGGGAAGAGGATATCACCGGAGAGCAGGAATGGGACGCGTTGCCCGAAAACGCCAGGAAGTACGTGCTGTTCATTGAGAAACTCACAGGCGTACATATCAAGGCAATCTCCACAGGACCCGCCAGGGAGGATCTGATCTGGAGAAACTAGAGTACTTCGATACTCACTGTCACCTCTGTGATGAACGGTTCAGCGAAGATCTCGACAGCGTGCTTGCCAATGCGGAGAAATCCGGTGTAACACGATTCATGGTTCCCGGCATATCTCTTGAAAGCAGCATGAGGGCAGCCGAACTGTCCGAGATCTGCCACGGCGTTTACGCTGCGGCGGGAATTCATCCAAACGGATTCGATCCTGAATCTCCGGAGAGCCCCGATGAAATTGTAGAAATTCTTCTCCGTCCCAGGGTGATAGCTGTCGGAGAGACAGGACTGGATAATTATCGGGAAAGGGTTCCTGCTGAAATGCAGATGAAGGTATTCAAAGAGCATATAAGGCTTGCGGAAGTGTTTGGATTAACGCTTATTGTTCATTCCAGAAACGCGGAGAGGGAGGTTCTTGATGCTCTGGGTGATGATGTTACCGTCCCGGTTATCATGCACTGCTATACCGGTCCGGATGAATTCGCAAAACGGGCTGCTTCCAGAGGTTATTATGTAGGTTTCGCAGGCCCGCTTACTTTCAGGAAGAACAGTCGTCTGAGGGATCTTGCCGGATCGCTACCGGCTGACAGGATTCTGATTGAGACGGATGCTCCATATCTGTCTCCCGAACCGGTAAGAGGAAAAAGGAACGAACCTTCCAACGTGAAGTACATGGCTGATACTATTTCAGAAATATGGGGCAGGGATCCTAAGGATACGGCCGGAATACTGATCAGTAATTCTCTCAAAGCACTGCAGCTGGCCAACCCGCGAAGAACTGACCTTGTATATCGTATGTATGGAAACATTTACATGAACATTACAGGCAGGTGCTCCAACCGCTGCATGTTCTGTATAAAAGACAGAACGGATGGCATAGGAGGTTACCATCTGAAACATCATGCAGAGCCGGACGGGAAACAGCTCGAATCCATTATTGAACATCTGCGTCCCGGTATGGGAAACGAACTGGTTTTCTGCGGATACGGTGAGCCCACCATGAGACCTGAGCTTCTCAGGAGACTTGCGGGAAAAGCTTCTGAAAGGGGTTTTTCTGTCAGGTTGAATACGAACGGAACCTGTCTTGAAAGGTTATCCAAAGAAGAAACCACTGAACTGCTTGAACCCTTCGATTCGGTAAGTGTAAGCCTGAACGCGTCATGTAAAGAGGAGTACAGCAGTATCTGCCGTCCCGCGCAGGAAACCGCATGGGACAGTTTGATGAAGTTCATAGAACTGGCAGGAAAATCCGCTTCCGTCAAACTTACGGCAGTTGATTATCCCGGATTGGATATGGGATCGGTGGCGAAACTGGCTGCAAGCCTGAAGCTGCCGTTCCGGGTAAGAGGATAATGCTGCTGACTGAGCTGATGAAGTACCTGAAGCAAACCGGACTTAATCCGGATAGAAATCTGGGTCAGAACTTCCTTGTCAATCCTTCCGTGGCATCAAGAATCGCGGCTGAAATTCCTGCAGAGGGCAGCGTCCTGGAGATCGGACCCGGATTCGGTTCCCTGACGAAAAAGCTGCTTCCGCGATCCGAATCTTTGTCTGTGGTTGAGATATCGGGCAGGATGACATCTTTCCTCAGCAAGAGATTCGAAAGTGAACGGCTGAACGTTATCAAAGCTGATTTTCTCAAGGTTGATCCCTCAGAATTGCCCGGTTACCCGTTCATTACAATCGCAGGAAATCTTCCCTATTCTATATCCTCTCCAATACTTTTCAGAATGATTGAAGGCAGTTTCAGGCATGTTCAGAAAGCGGTTATCATGCTCCAGAGGGAGGTTGCCGTCAGATTGGCGACCCTTGACGGAGGAAAGGATTACGGTAAGCTCTCACTTCAGATATGGCCCATATTTACCGTAGAGAACCTTATCGATGTTCCCGCAGAGGATTTCTATCCGGTTCCAGGGGTTCTTTCCAGGGTGGTCGTTCTTAAGCGTCGGAGCGAACCACTGGTTCCCGAAGAGTTGTACGGCAGATTCAGAAGAATCGTGAAAGTTTCATTCTCAATGAGGAGAAAAACCATTCAGAATAACCTCAAAGCGTTGCTGGGAAAAGAGGAAGCTCTGAAACTTCTTGAGATGGCCGGGGTAGACCCCGGGCTGAGGGCTGAACAGCTGCCTCCCGAAAAGTTCATCAGGATGGCGGAGGTTATACAGTGAGAAAACCAACAAAAACTTGATTTTCCAACGTGCCGAAATCAGTTCATGACACGGTTCATGCGACCGCTGCAATCTATACTTTCGATTTATTCACCTGTAATCAATGATACCGTCCGTCCCAAATGCACGCACAAAATCCCCTTGACCCAAACTCATCTTTGTGATAAACTGTATTTGCAGGCTTAAATAAACCTCTATCAGGATTGATAAGCGGGAAAGATCGAATTGAGATGGATTCTTCAGTACCACTCGTTTTAGCAGAAAGGAGCATATTATGGCATCCCCCCCGATAAGATTAATAATTGTGGTTATTACACTGATCTCCTTTTCCGCGCTCCTTGCGGAAACTCCCTTCGATAACACCATACCCACCCTTGCCATGAGGATAAGAGGTCCGGATATTGGTGTAAAAGACATTACACTGGAACTTCTATGCGAACTGTCATGGCTTAATTTCGATGCGGTGAACTTTTCCGGTAGAGCCTCCAACACAGCTTTTATGAACTTAATGTCCCTCTGCGACAGCGCGGGGGTTTATTACTCCATCTGCCCTGAGGAGGTAATGCAGTACCTCAAGGAATGGGGAGATTCCACTAAATACAGATACTGGTTCCGGAACAGCGATGAATTACTAACCTCCGATTTATGCTTTCTCAGATGTGGTGGGGATTATACTTCGTTGGTAGACTCATCGACCGCTGAAGCGATGTATGAGGATTCCGTTTACTCCATTAAAACAACTATTGTTGAAGAACTGGCGAACGTCACGAAAAACTACGAATTCCTCTGGTTCTACGAGGTATACGACGAAGCTCCTGCCCAGCAATGGTGGAATGCTCTGAAGGATAATAATGATCCCTGGGATGATTACATACCCAACGTTTACACACAGGCCAGAGATGACGA